>WFOS01000042.1 GCA_015487975.1 Ardenticatena sp. | reverse complement strand
GGTGCGTGGGCGGCAGTCCCAGCGTTGGCGAGGGCAACAGCACCGTCGGAATGGGTGTGTGGGTGGGAGCAGGCGATGGTGATACACTCGCAAGCGGCGATGGGGATGGCGTGTTCGTGGCAGTGGCGCTTGGCGTTGGTGTGGTGTTCGTTGTCGAGGTGGGCGTCGGTGTGCTTGTTGGCGTGATGGTAGCGGTGAGTGTGTCTGTCGGCGTGGGGGATGTGGCTGGTGTGGGCGAGGCTGATGGCGACGGCGATGGTGTAGCGGTAGCCGTAGCGGTGGCCGTAGCCGTAGCCCCCGCGGTGGGGGAAGCTGTTGGTGTAGTGCCGCCCTGCCATTGCACCACGATATATGCGTCTCCGCCAATCGTGCCTTCGCCATTGCAATCGACACTTTCCAGCCAGTAGTGGTACACACCATTCGCGGGGTCTACGTCTGTGTCAACGTATGTGTAGGTGTTGCCACTGACCGATTGGCAGGGCGAAAAGGCTGGAAAGTATTCCACAAGGTCGGCTTCGAAATAGACATCCTCGATGGGGAGGGTATCGGTATAACGGTAAAGGTAGAATGCCATGTGGTTTTCTTCGGAACCTGTAATCCAGACCAGATGAACGCCATCGCTTTCCCAGGCGCCTTGAAAGAGAATCAAATCCACTTCGGCTTGTGGGGCTGCCTGGGCATACATGGCCAGACCCACAAGCAAGCCCATGCCTGCCAGCAGTATTGCCACCATACTGCCCCATGTGCGGCGAGTCGTATGACGCAGTGCCATGGGCGATTGCCTGCTGCCATGTGGCATTCTCTCTGGCATGTGGCTCTCTCCTCCTTGCGTGCGGTGAGACCAGTATATGGCGATGAAGGCAATCTCACAAGCCTATGACGATGCTACTTGTGTGAGCGCCAGGGCTTTGAAGGCAGCAGGGTGGTGGGTGCTTTCTTCATACGTGTGCAGCCAGGCGGCTACGGAGAGCAGCGCGAACAATTTTGTATCGAGCCAGAGTTGTTGCGAGTGTGGGGCATCGAGGATGGTGTGAAGAGGTGCCTGCATGCCGGGGGGAAGCACATGGGCAAGGTCGGTGTGTGCCAGCAGATCACGCATGTCATCCCACATTTCGCGTGGGACAACGACGCCACGCACGGCCAGCGGTGTTAGCGCCGAGGGGAACGTGCGCAGGGTTGCGGGAATGCGGTCGGCAAAGGCTAGGCGTGCCAGCCACCCGAGGGTACCGTGGCGGGCAAGCAGGTGTGCTGGCAGGCTTGCCATATGCTCGACAAAGGCGAGATCCAGGAAAGGGGTATGGCTGGTAATGCCCAACCGTGTGCGCAAGAGGTGCAGGAATTCAAGCCGCAGAGTCATAGTGGGAGAAAACAAAGCAGCCAGCAGGCGTTTACCGCCCCAGGTGGGCGAGATTTCGGCGGTTGGCAATACCAATGGTCGCTGACGCCCCAGCAGGCGGGCAAGGCGTTCTGGCAGGAGCGCTTGTCGCAGGGTACGCCCAGGTGCAAGATGCCCAGCACGGGAGGCGTGCCAGAGTTCGGTCGGCCAGTGCCAGAAGCCCCAATCGCGCAGGAAGGTGCCGTGGCTGTATGTCATACCACCCAGGACGGCTGTGCCGCCGTCGCTCCACAAGAGCGCCTGCACACCGTGGGCACGTGCGTGCGTTGCGATGGCTGCCCACGTCGCAAGCATGGGGTCCCACATCGGTTCGAACAAGGGGGCATTGCCCAACGTGCGCCATGTGTGGGAGGGAAAATCCAAAGGGTCGTGCGGCACCACCAACGTCTCACGGGGGAATCGGCATTCTAGCGCTTCCAGATGGGTGGCGGCAGTGGGTGGGTACGTCGTGTGCAGGCGTATCCACCGCCCGGCGGGCGCACTTCCTTCCTGATGAAGGTGTGCTGCTGTGCCAGCCAGAATGGCCGAAGCCAGGTCGCCATGCAGAACCACCGCAGCGTTGCGTGGCAGGCGTATGCGGACGGCTTCTTCCAGCAATAGGCGTGTATACCCGGCAACGTTTTCCAGGCGTGTGGTGGAGGCGCTGCTATGCTCACCAAACCAGTAGACCCGACGTGGGCGCTCGGCACGCGGGTGGGCTTCCAGCAGAAAGCCGCCGGGAAGCCGATAGACGCCGTGCCAGGCTGTCTCCATTCGCATTCGCCAGGCGTTGCCGCTGACGATGTCGCGTAGGTAAGCCCAGTTAGGGCGAGGAAACGTGTTCAACAGGGCAACCACCGCCTCGATGCGGTCACCCGCCACCAGCCCACCTTTGGGAAGCAGGGCAAAGAAAAGTGGGCGCAGCCCAAGTGGATCGCGTGTGAGAACCAATCGCCGCTCGTTTTCCTGCCAGAGGGCAACCGACCATTCGCCGCGCAGTCGCTGAAACGCGGTTTCGCCCCAGGCGCGGTAAGCCGCCAGCAGCAGTTCCTCATCGCGCATGGTGGACGCACACCCAAGGCGCCGTGCCACGTCATGGCGGGCGTCGAGGCGGGCGTGGCCTACCAGCACCCACCCATCATCATGCACGGGGGCGGGGCTCAGCATGCCCAACCCCGGCGCAATGGCGTTGAGCTGGTGGGGGGGCGGCGAGCCGTCAGGCATCCAGCGGAGCACCCAGGTCATACCTGCGCCTCTCGTGGTGGTTCACTTCTGTTGGGAAGGCCGGTCGTCACGTGGCACCCGCTCATTGGCGCTGAAATTCATCCACCACAGCACCGATGGCATCCCAGTCGGGGAGCAAGACATAAGCGCCGTTGGCTGTGATGAACGGGGTTACCTGCTCAGGCCCAATGGCGAACCGTCGAATCTCTTTGGCTCGCAACGCGATCACACCCAGCGCCACCCATTCCTGCCGCGATATATCACTTTCGACAGCATCGAAAACGGCCTGTGCCACACGGGGCAACCGCCACCAGGTGGTTGGGTCTTGCAAGCGGGTTTTCATGGCGGCCAGAATCTGTTGTTGGCGTTGGGCGCGATCGAAATCGTTTGTGCTGTACCGCGAACGGGCGTAGATGAGCGCGGTGCGTCCATCCATGTGCTGTGGCCCGGCTTCGATGTGTATGGTGGTGATACCGTACTCTTCGGTGGGATAGTTCTCGTCGTGCAAGGTTTCGGGGACATCCACGTCGATGCCCCCCATGGCATCGATAATCCGTGTGAAGCCATCGAAATTGACCACCACGTAGTAGTGGACGGGCACCCCCACTATCTGCTGAACCGTCTGGCGAGCGAGCTCTGGACCGCCAAAAAAGTGTGCCGTGTTGATACGGTTTTCACCCACGGTCGGGATGTTGACCCACAAATCGCGCGGGATGGAGAGCAACGCCACACGGCGCGTGGCCGGGTTGAAGCGTGCCAGTAGCATGGTATCGGTACGGAAGGGCCCCGTTTCGCCAGGACGCTGGTCGATGCCCAACATCAGCACGTGTACCGGCCCACGTAAGACGAGCGCTTGCCAGTACACAAACCCGCTCAGCAAAATGGTTATGATAGCAACCACCAATAGGACGATACTCCAACGCCCCAGGCACCCCCGACGACGGCGGGGTGCTGTTGGTGGTGGAGATGGCGGCAGTATGTCATGCGGCCAGAGAAGGTCTTCCAGCGGCGGTTGGGGGGTATCATTGGCACGTGTAGATCGGTAGCGGTACGCCATAAGCATCAAATCCCTGTTCCAAAAGTCTCGATGATGCGACTCCAAAAGCGGCTTTCGGCATGCGCCAGGCGCAAAATGGGGGCACTCAACGAGGGCAGTATGGATGGATCGGCAGCCACGGCAGCATCTGCCAGCAAAGCACCAACCTGATGCCAGCGTGTGCAGACATCATCCAGTGCTGAAAGCAGTCGCGGTGGAATGCCGAGTATGTCGGCGTGTGCATGCAGTGCCTCTGCCAATGTCTGCCGCCAAAGCGCACCTTCGGTTTCGATCTGGTGACGCATGGTGGCGGCGCTGTGTGGCCATTGGGCTTCGTCTTGCCAGCGCACGACATCCTCGCTCCAAAATTCGATGCCGTCCACGCCATACCACCACCCGCTGCACACCAACATCTCGTGCGCGTTGGTTACCAGCGCTTGGCGCAACAACGACGGCCAGTCGGGTTGGATGGAGTGCCACACAATCTCGTAGAAAGTGCCAGCATACAATCCATGCCACCAGGCGGCTTCGACGGCCTGCCAGGGGCGTTCTTCGCGAGACGTGGTGGCTTGCACCACAGCGGTTTCGCCGTGCAGGGCGTGGAGTGCCAGCGTGCCACCTTCTACCACCAGCAGGATCGGGTGTTGGCGGGCAAGTGCGGCTTCCAGTGCGGCGCGCCCTGTGTCGCGTTGGGTGAGGACCTGCTTGTGGCATGTCAGCCCCAATTGCTCGCACAGACGACGTTCGTATTCGGGCACCAGCCCCTCGATTTGGTGCGGTGGGGCCAGATGGGGACCACGGCGATAGGTGAACGCGATGGCTCGCCCTGCGAGCAATGCCTGCGCGGGTGTCAGGTTCAACAAGGTTGCCATCAATTGAACAGGTTGTGGATAGCGTGCCGTGTCGGGCATCGGGGCCTCTCCCTGGTTGCTAGAAGGCGCGATACCGTCCATGTGCGCCATCGAATGGCACACGGCGGGCGCTTGGGCGCGACGTTTCGACGACAACAACCTTCCAGGTCGAACCAGCGCTGACTATCCACAAAAACTGCCCGATCGAAGCGGGGATGAGCGGTTCGACGTGCGAAATCGCCAAGCCGCGCACATTGGCATCGGTGGTGAGAAACCGTTGCAACATCATGGACAGTGGCCGTGCACCACTCATCGCAATTCCAAGCGCCAGCAGCATGCCAAGCCAAAACCATTCTGGCCAAAACAAAAAGACGAGCAAAAGCGTCAGGGCAAAGAGCAATTGCCCGGCGACAACGGTTGTACCACAACGAGGATGGAGCGCCAGGTGGGTTTCGCCTCGTTCCAAGCGTGCCAGCGCCTCTTCTGCCGCGTCCCGAATGGTGGTTGGGGGAAGAAATAAACCACTGATGTAAAAACCATCAGCAACGGCCAGCCCGCTGATGGGAAGCGATGCACCAGCGCGTTCTTCCAGCACGTTGATCGTCGCATGTTCCAGAGCATGGTGGCGTCGGCGCTGGCGATCGCGTGCCACGGCGAGCAATTGCGGGATGGCTGTGAGCAGCACCGCAATGGAGTGGGCTGTCAACCCCAGGGGCAACAAGACCAGCACAAGAATGGGCACGAAAAAGAGAACCAGAAAAAAAGCCAGCAAGAACCACCAGAACATGCATCTTTCTCCTTCCACCCAGCATCCAGCGCTCGATGCGCGGAGTATAATCGTCTTCTGCGGATAAAAAAAGTGTTGTTTGCTTTGGATGTTTGGGAGACGGGTTGCCATACGCTATACTATTCGACACACCCTGAGCAATATGCTGGTTTTCGAGGGGCGCTTATGAGTGAAATCCCTGTTGAGCAAGACCCCCCCCAGACACAATCTTTGGATGAGGCCGATGCGCGGTTTTATGCCGAACTGCAATTGCGGGTGGATCGGCTGAAAGAGGCCGTGGCACGCAGTTTTCCTGCCTACGATGTGACCATCATTCAGAAGGCCTATGCGTTTGCGAAACAAGCGCATGCCCACCAGCGCCGTAAAACCGGCGAACCGTATGTGGCGCACTGTGTGGCGACGGCTGAAATTCTGGCTGATTTGCGCATCGACCCGCCTGTTGTCGTGGCGGGTCTTTTGCATGATACCGTCGAAGATACCGACGTGACATTGGACGACATCAAGCGCGAATTTGGCGACGAGGTGGCTCGCTTGGTGGATGGTGTGACCAAATTGAGTCGCATCAACGAGTTGACGGGCTATCGTCGCCGTGATGAGGAAGAATGGGCCAAGTGGAAGAAGACGGGTGAAACCGAGTACCTGCGCAAAATGTTTCTTGCGATGGCCGAGGATGTGCGCGTCATCCTCGTCAAACTGGCTGATCGCTTACACAACATGCAAACCTTGCACGGATTGCCGCGCGAAAAACAAATCCGCATGGCGCGGGAAACGATGGACATCATGGCGCCACTCGCCAACCGCCTGGGTATCTGGCAAATCAAGTGGCAATTGGAAGACCTGTCGTTTCGCTATTTGGAACCTGAGAAGTACGAGCAATTGCAGGCCCGCTTGAACGAAGGGCACGCAGAACGCGAAAAGTACATCGAGAAAGTCATCCAGAAGTTGCGCTACCGGCTGGAACGGGCTGGCATCGAAGCCGAAATCAGCGGCCGCCCCAAGCATTTGTACAGCATCTACAAAAAAATGCTTCGCAAAGAGCGCGATCTGGAACAAATTTACGATGTGCGTGCCATTCGCATCATCATCGATGCCAAAGATGAAGAGAGCGCAATTCGCGATTGCTACACCACGTTGGGCATTGTGCATAGCATGTGGCGCCCCATCCCGGGGGAATTCGACGACTATATCGCCAATCCAAAGGAAAACGGCTACAAGTCATTGCATACCGCTGTTGTTGGGCCAGAAGGGAAGCCGCTCGAAGTGCAAATTCGCACACGTGAAATGCATTACCTTGCTGAATACGGAGTGGCAGCGCATTGGCGCTACAAAGAAGAAATACGCCAGTCGGACCGTTTCCTGGAAGAAAAAATTCGGTGGCTGCGTTCACTGCTCCGGCAGGATGGCGAAGAAGAGCAAGATGCCGAAGCCTTCATGGAGTCGGTGCGCAGTGATGTGCTCCCCGACCGAGTGCTGGTGTTTACGCCCAAAGGCGACATCAAGGAATTGCCGGCGGGGTCCACACCGATCGACTTTGCGTACTACATTCACACGGACGTGGGGCATCGGTGCCGTGGCGCACGTGTCAACGGGGTAATTGTGCCCCTCAACTACCAGCTGAAAGATGGCGATCAGGTAGAAATCATCACCGGCAAGCAGAGCCGCCCCAGTCGGGATTGGCTCAATCCGCACCTGGGCTATGTCAAAACATCACGTGCACGGAGCAAAATTCGCCAGTGGTTCCGCAAACAAGACCGCCAGGAAAATATCAACCAAGGGCGCCTCTTGCTCGAACGCGAATTGAAACGGTTGGGCTTGCAGCAGGAACCGTTCGAGAAACTGGCGGAACTGGCGGGGTACACCGATGTGGATGATTTTCTCGCGGCTATCGGGTATGGCGATGTCAGCCCGCAGTCGGTGGCATCGAAGGCGTTGGAATTGCAACGTCAGGAACAGGCCCGCCTGAAAACGGACGAAGAGATTTTGGAAGAATTGCCTGCCATCCGACGACAAAAATCGGATGGCAATCAAGTCAGTGTGCGTGGGGTGGGGGGCTTGTTGACGCGTATGGCACGCTGTTGCAATCCGTTGCCGGGTGATCCCATCGTGGGGTATATCACCAAGGGCCGTGGGGTCACCATTCATCGTGCCGATTGCCCCAACATCATCCATGCACGCGAACCGGACCGCATCGTGCAGGTTGAATGGGGGGAAGATCCGCAGCAAATCTACCAGGTGACCATTGTGGTGCGCGCCTTCGATCGTGGCGGTTTGCTCCGCGACATTGTGGACATTGTCGCCAAGGAAGATGTCAATCTGGCCGCGGCCAATGCTGTCACCAACAAGCGCGACCGCAGCGCCACCATTACGGCAACGCTGGAAATCAAAGATGCCGCGCAATTGTCGCGCATTCTGCATCGTATCAACAGTCTGCCCAATGTGCTGGAAGCCTACCGTCAGAGCGTTTGAATGCCTGTGTACACCTCTTGCCGCTCTCCCGAGGGCGGCTTTTTTATTCCACAGAAACACCTGGGCGCAGCCAGCCCTCCTGAGTGCGAATCACGCGCCCCTCGGCTTCGAGTTTCAGCAGGTGTGCCAGCAACGACCGCGCTGCCACAGGCCAACGTTCGGGGGAGACATCGGCATAGACCTTGGGCACCAGCATCTGCAAAGACTGGGGAAGAGGCCCTAGCGCGTTCAGAACGGCCTGCTCGCGGGCGGTACGATGGGCGATGAGCGCATCGAGCGCTGCCACGGGCGCAGTGATCGGGGGGCCATGCCCGGCCAGCAACAGAGTAGGGTTCAGCGTTCGCAAGCGGTGAAGGGTTTGCATGTACATCGCCAAGTCGCCTCCGGGGGGATTGATGACAACCGTTCCGCTGCCATGCACCACATCGCCCACAATCCCGATGCGGGTTGTTTCGTGCCACAAGGCAATGTGCTCGCGGGCATGCCCTGGAACTTCCAGAACGCGCCACTCGCCGAGTGTATCGCCTTCATGCAGTTCCAGAAATGTTTTCTGGGAGAGATCAGAAAGCATGTGTGGCAACAGGGCATGTCCGGCAACGAGGGCTTGCGTTTCGTCGTGCAAGCGTGCCATACCACCAAAATGGTCGGGGTGGGCGTGGGTAATCACAATGTGTGTGATGGGGCGTGCCGCGGCTTCCAAAATCGCTGCAACATCTGTGTCGTGTGGGCTGGGGGGGTCTACCACCAGCGTACCTTCTTCCCACTGCACAAGGTAGCAGTTGGTGGGTTCTCCGAATAGGGCTTGCGGGCTTTGGATGGTCAGGCATACGATGCCAGGGGCGACCGGGACGACGTGTGGCATATGACGACTCCATATCACGTTGGGTTGGCTGCATACTGGGCTGCGCAAGAAGTTGGTGAAAGTTTACAGAGGAAGATGTTGAAGAGCAAACATCACAGATTTGGTAGAAGGGGTTTGCTGCTTCTCCCGAAGGCAATAGAATGTGCCGCCGATATGCGATATGGTGAGCGTGAAACGCCTATGCCAACGAGGTGGCGTGCCCGTTTTCGTGTGCTTGTGTTCCAATTGATAGCGCTCTGGTTCATGCTGGGGCGTTTTGTGTGGCACTACCGCCGCTGGTGGCTCAGCGCCCTGGTGCTGGGCGTGGTGAGTGGTGGCACGTATGCCATGTTGCAACCCACGCGCTACCGCACGACCGTCGTGCTGAGCCTTGAACCGGAAGTGTTCAACCAGAACACGATTTCGTCGCTCATGCAAGTCACGCGCGGCTACGCACACCTGATCGAGAGTGCACCCGTGTTGGATGAAGTGGCCCGTGCCGAAGGGTGGCCCGAAGATGGGAACACCTTGCACCGCCTGGTACGCGCCGAAGCCGATGCCGGCGCACTGGTGTTGCGTATCTCCGCTGATAGCGCCACGCCTGCCGATGCCAAACGCATTGCGCACGGCGTGATGATGCACTTCATTCAGCGTCTGGAATCTGACAATCCCCGCCGCAATGAGCCCGACCGACTGCATGCTGTCGTGCTGACACCAGCGATGCGTGCCGAACGTGTCGCGCCGCGCCCCTTCCAGGCGATGGCGGTTGGCGGTGTGGTTGGTGTGCTCTTGATGGTGCCGGCCGTGCTGTGGGACGCCTGGCGTCGGCGTACCCGGCTGTTCACACCGCATGAGGCTGAACGGCTTTTGCGTGCACCTACGTTGGGGGTGATTCCACGATGAGTGTGGCCAGTTCCGTGCGCATGGTGCCAGTTCACGATGAGGCTGTGTGGGAACAGGCCACGCCCCATTTGCCCTTACACCATATTTTGCAATCGTGGGCGTGGGGAGCGTTCAAGTCGCGGTGGGGGTGGCGTCCCTATCGCTACCAGTGGCTGGATGCCGAAGGGCATGTGCGTGCTGCGGCGCAAGTGTTGCGCCGCGCCATTCCGGGGACGCCGTTTGGGGTGGCCTATGTCCCCAAAGGGCCGCTCTTCAATCCCGATGACGATACGCTGGTTGCGCGTGTCCTGGCCGATTTGGAGCAGGAAGCACGCCGCTTGCGTCTCATCTGGCTGAAAATCGATGCCGATATCCCCGCCGACCATGCGGTCGTGTTGCCACTGCTGGCTGAACGCGGGTGGCGCTATAGCCCCGAACAAGTGCAATTCCGCAATACCGCCATCATTGACCTGACGCCGGATGAAGAGACATTGCTGGCGAATATGCACCAGAAAACGCGCTACAACATTCGCCTGGCGATGCGCCGCGGGGTGCAGGTACGTGTGGGCACTGCTGACGATTTGCCGCTTTTCTATGCCATGTACCGCGAAACAGGTCGCCGTAACGGCTTTTTGGTACGTCCACAAGCATATTACCTGGATGTCTGGCGGAATTTCTTGCAGCGTGGGCTAGCACATGTGCTACTGGCCGACGTGGAAGGCGAAACGGTCGCGGGGCTCATTCTCTTCCGCTATGGCGATACCGTGTGGTACTTTTACGGTGCCAGCACGAAGAAACACCGCAACCTGATGCCTACCTACCTGCTCCAATGGGAAGCGATCCGCTGGGCCAAATCCGTGGGGGCGCGCACATACGATTTGTGGGGGGCGCCTGAACACGAGCATGAAAGCGACCCCCTGTGGGGGGTTTGGCGATTCAAGCGAGGGTTTGGCGCCACGTTGCGCGAACAGATGGGGGCGTGGGATTACCCCATCAGTCGCCTGGGCTACTGGGCAATGTGGCAGGCTTTGCCACGTGTGCGAGCCTTCTGGCGTCGTATGAAGCATACCGAGGACGAAAGCAGCTGAGCCGTCGTGCATCAAAGTATGGTGGGTTTGTACGGCAGGGTTTCCTCGATCCGTTCTTCTGTTGTGGCTTCCAATCCTTTCACCAGCAACACCAATGCTTCGTTGAACGGCGTGGGAATCCCCAATCGGTCCCCTTCACGCACGACGACGCCATTGATAGCGTCGATTTCGGTGGGCGTACCGCGCAAAATATCGGTGAGCATGGATGATCGGTTGGCGCCAGTGCGCCAGGCGACATCCAGGACGTGCCGCACAGGCTCATCGTAGGGGAGTGCGATGCCAAGCGCATGCGCGACCGCAACGGCTTCGTTGACAGCGCGAGCCACCATGTCGCGGCAAATGTCATAGCGGGTCAGCACGCCATTGTGAACGCGCAGGATCGCAGTCAAGGCGTTGATGCCCACGTTGACGATGAGTTTGCTCCACAAGAGGGTCTGCAAATCGTCAATCACGCGCGTCTCGATGCCAACGTGTGCGAATACATCAGCGATGGCTTCGACACGCGGGCGCATGTTTGGTGTCGGGGGGGTCAGGTATGTTTCGCCAGTGCCTGCGTGGCGGATACGCCCGGGCCCCAACACGCTGGCGCCATGGCTGGTGACGCCTTGCACCACGCGCGTTTCGCCCACCACTTCCGCAATGGCTTCGCGGTTGCCGAGGCCGTTTTGCAAGGTGAGCACCAAGCCGTCGGGGGCAAGAATCCGCGCCGCCTGCCGTGCGGCACGTGCAGTGGCATAACTTTTCACGAAGATGAGCGCCATGTCGGCCAGGCCAGCCTGGCCGCGCACTTCCTCGGGGTCTGTGGTGGCGTTGACACGAAGGACCAGGGTTTCACCATCTGGCGTGATGAGGGTAAGCCCTTCTTCTTTGATGGTGGTGATATGATCGATCCACGGGTCGATCAGCCAAACGTCGTTGTCGGGATGGGTGGCGAGAAGCCCTCCGAAAAGACTTCCCATCGCCCCTGCACCAATGACTGCGATTCGCATGGTTGTCCTCCCAAAATGGTTCGCGCATCACGTTTTGCGGGTTTGTAGTGCTTGTTGGAAGGCTTTGCGTTCCGTCTCGGGCATGTGGAAGGTGTGTTCGTCGGCTGGAAAGGCACCGGTTCTCACCTCGTTGGCATAGGCGCGCAAGGCTTCTTCGATAGCGTGCCCAATGTTGGCATACTGTTTCACGAACTTTGGGGTGAAGCGGTCGAACATGCCCAGCAAGTCGTGATACACGAGCACCTGCCCCGACACACCATTCCCCGCGCCAATGCCGATTGTGGGGATGGAGAGCCGTTCGGTGATGGCTGCAGCGACTTCGACCGGGACGGCTTCCAGCACGATGGCGAAGCAGCCGGCTTCTTGCAGCGCCAGCGCGTCTTCCAGCAGCGCGAGCGCGTCGTTTGCCGTGCGCCCCTGCACGCGAAAACCGCCCAAGGCACTCACGCTTTGGGGGGTCAGGCCAATGTGCCCCATGACGGGAATGCCACTTTGCACGATGGCTCGCACACGTTCGGCCATGCGGCGCCCGCCTTCTAGTTTCACGGCATGGGCACGCCCTTCTTTCATCAGGCGGAACGCATGGCGAACGGCTTCTTCGTTCGAGGCTTCGTAGCTACCAAAGGGCATATCGCCCACGATGAAGGCGCGTTGCGCACCACGTCGGACGGCGCGGATGTGGATAAGCATCTCTTCCATTGTGACGGGTTCTGTCGTTTCATACCCCAAGACGACCATGCCGAGCGAATCCCCCACGAGAATGACATCCACACCAGCACGGTCGGCAAGCAGTGCCGAGGGGTAATCGTATGCTGTGACCATGACGATGGGGTCGCCAGCGTGGTATTTGCGGTACAAGTCGAGAATGGTAACAGGTTTATCACGCATGTTCCCCCTCCTTCATTCATGTCATGCCATGCCCTGAGAGTTGCAATATCAGCGTTAGCCATGCGCCCAGACACAAAAATGGTCCGTATGGAACGTAGGTTTTGAGGGTGACGCGGCGTGCCAGCAAAAGCAAGACGATGATTGCGCCACCGATGAAAATCCCGTATATGAGGGCACGCCATACGTCGGGGTGCCCGGTGATGAGGCCAATGTAGAGCGCCAGGTTGGCGTCACCCAGAGCGAACCCACCCCGTGTCAGAATGGCGAGCAGGAAGAAGGTCAAGAATCCACCAAGCCCGGCAAACAGCGCGTTGGGAAAAGCCACGCGGCTATCGAAGGGAATGGCAATCAGCGCAAAGGCGACCGCTGGCCAGATGACCACATCGGGGATGAGGCGTGTTTCGGCATCCACAACGAGGATGAGTAGCAAGATGGATGTGTGAAGAAGCACCAGAGCAAGTGTCGCTCGGTCGATGTGTTGCCCGGCATAGGCAGTGACTCCCCACGCTGCCGCGTTGAGAAATGGCACGGCGTGCGCACGCCAGCGCCAACGCACAAAAAAACCATCCCGTGGGCGCGGCGTGCGGGCATACAGTGGGGCACGGTCGGCGAGCCGTGAAACCAGCCACCCGGCAGGTAAGACAAACACCAATAGCGTCTCGAAGAGATACATGGGCGCTCACTGTGTAGTTGCATGTTGGCTGTGGGGGGAGTGTATGGCGATTGCGCTATTCTGCCAACTGGTGTGGACGGTTGACGCTGGCAACGTGCCGAAACATGCTGGAATGGCGCATAGAGGACGCTCGCTTTTTTGTCAGAGCGCTTTGTGCATTGACAGGCTCTTGCGAGCGCTTACAATAGCCGCTATGAACCGCTACGAACGACTCAGCGTTGTCGTCAGCCTGACGTTGTTGGGACTGGCGATTGCCACCATTTACGAAGCACCGGGGTGGGTGATAGCCGCAACCATTCTGGGCTCGCCGGTAGAGATTGTATTGTCGGCGAACTTGATGGTTGGGGGCGTTGTCGCATTGCTGGTGGCCGCTGGCACCGACTACGCGTTGCGTGAACACCCGCTCTACCGCCGTGCGCCACGTTCCAGCGCCGTGCTCTTCTGGATTTTGCCCATGATCGTGACGCTCGTCAGTAGTGGTGTGCTGGTGCGTGTGCGTGATGAAACGCTGCTCTGGTTGGGTGTCTTGCTGGGGACGGGGCTGGTGCTGGCGCTTATCATCTATGCAGAGTTGCGCACGATCGACCTTGACGACCCCGAAGGTGTCAGAGCACGGCTCTTTTTGAACGTCTTTACGTATTTCCTTGCGTTTACCTACTTTACGCAGATTTATGGCCTGCGTGTACGCACGGCTATTGCCGCCCCCCTGGTGATGATTGCTGCCATCATTTTTTCGCTCACGTTGTTGCGCATTGGGACAGCACAGGATGCGCGTGTATGGCTGTACAGCGCCCTGATTGCCTTCGTGATGGGCGAGATGGTGTGGCCGATGACCTACTGGCGTGTTTCAGCGTTGGTGGGGGGCGGCGTGCTGACGATCGGGTTCTACTTGCTGACGGGGACAAGCCAGCAATATCTCTTGCAACGGCTCTCGCGCCAAACGCTGATTGAATATGCGACGGTCGTGTTCATCAGCCTTGTGATGCTGAGTGTGCGCCTCTTCATCTGACATGCTCCTTTTACCGCTCCAAAATCAGTGTGACCGGGCCGTCGTTTTCGATATGCACGAGCATGTGCGCACCAAACTGCCCCGTTTGTACCGGTACGCCCTCATCGCGTAATGCGTTGGCAAAAGCATCGACCAGCGGTTCGGCAACATCTGGCGGTGCCGCCTTTGTAAAACTGGGGCGCCGTCCTTTGCGAGCGTCACCATACAGCGTGAACTGTGAGACCACCAGTGCTTCGCCGCCCACATCGAGTAGAGAGCGGTTCATTTTGCCGGCATCATCTTCGAAGATGCGCAACTGCGCTATTTTCGAGGCCAACCATCGAGCCGTCTTTGGCGTGTCGCCTCTGGTGATGCCGACGAGCAACACCACACCTTGTCCAATTTCAGCAATGCGGGTGCCATTGACCTCCACAGCCCCGTGTCGAACACGTTGCAGCACAATGCGCATGAATCCCCCTTGCTTCGTTGATTGCATGTGTCAACAGATGTTTACATCTTCATGATACACGCTTTACACCAACTTGCTACCCTTGGGGGGCAGATGAGAGCCAGGCAGACACAAGGCGCTCCTCTCCTCCCCCCAAAACGTCGGAACCTAGTGGTTCCGACGTTTTTTGTTGCCTGCGCAGAACAACTTGACACCCATCGACAACACTTCACAATGCACATGCACAAAGAGAATGAACAAGGCTTCCCCATGACAATCTGAAAGGAGCCCGTATGCGTGCCATTGGAAGCAGTCTTTCTCGCGTTGGCGCCGTCGAAAAAGTGACTGGACGCGCGCGCTACCCTGGCGACCTGAACAAGCCTGGCCAGCTCTACATGAAAATTCTTTTCGCTGGCCGGCCTCATGCCCGCATTGTGGATATCGACCTGACAGCCGCAAAGCAGGTCCCTGGCGTGGTTGCCATTCTGACCGCCGAGGATGTACCTGTCAACGAGTACGGGCTCATCATCTACGATCAGCCCGTGCTGTGCGGTGATGTTGTGCGCTGTGTGGCCGACCAGGTGGCGTGCGTGATTGCCGAGACCGAAGAAGCTGCCATCGAAGCCCGCGACAAGATCCGTGTGGTGTACGAAGATTTGCCCATTCTGACAGATCCCATCGCTGCCATGCACCCTGATGCATTTGTCATTCACCCTGAACGTGGGGAGAGCAACCTGCTCTGCCATTACAAAATCCGCAATGGCGATGTCGAAGCGGCGTTTGCCGAGGCCGACGTCATTGTCGAAGGGGTGTATCATACGCCGTTCCAGGAGCATGCGTACCTGCAACCAGAAGCCGGTCTGGCGTGGCTCGACGGCGACCAAGTGGTTGTCAACGTGGCCGGGCAATGGATGCATGAAGACCGCCAGCAAATTGCGCATGCATTGGGGTGGCCCGAGGAGCGCGTGCGTGTGGAATACAGCGCCATTGGGGGCGCGTTTGGCGGACGCGAAGATATGAGCGTCCAAATCGTGCTGGCGTTGGCTGCCATCGAAACAGGGCGCCCGGTCAAGATTGTCTGGACACGCGAAGAAAGCATCATCGGGCACCACAAGCGCCACCCGATGACGATTCGCACCCGCTGGGCTGCTACCTACTCTGGGCGGCTCTTGGGGGTCGAAGCCGAGGTGATTGCCGATGCCGGGGCATATGCCTATACCAGCACCAAAGTGTTAGGCAACGCCCACCTTTGCGTCACAGGCCCTTACGAATGGCCTGCTGCCAAAGTGGATAGTTACGCAGTCTATACCAACAACATTCCCACTGGCGCGTTTCGCGGTTTTGGCGCACCACAAGGCCACTTTGCTGCCGAGATGCAGATGAACAAACTCGCCGCCCGCCTTGGGTTGGACCCCGTCGTCTTGCGGCTAAAAAACTGCCTGCGCGAAGGAAGCCAACTCACCACACGCGCCCACATGCCCCCCGGCGTGAGCCTGCCGCATGTCATCGAAGCCGCCGCAGAAGGGGCCGGCTGGAAACGCCCGGACGGCTCGTTTCAGAAACCAACGCTTCCCCCATCGGATGCCCCGCATATCAAGCGAGGCATTGGCTTTGCCTGCGCCATGAAAAATGTTGGGTTTTCATTCGGCTTTGTGGATGAGTGTTGGGCGCAGGTTGAATTGCATGGCGGCGGCGAAATCGAAGAAGTGGTTGTACGGTGTGCTGGTGCCGATGTGGGGCAAGGTGCTCATACCGTCTTCTGCCAGATGGCAGCCGAAGCAGTCGGCGTTCCGGTCGAACGGGTGCGGCTCGTCGCCGCACACACAGACGAAACGCCCGGCTCATCCGGGAGTAGCAGCGCAAGTCGCATGACGTTCTATGCGGGCAACGCCATTCGCGGCGCGGCGATGCGAGCGCTCAAGCTCTGGCACGACGAAATCCGCCCCGCTGTGGGCACCTACCGCTACCGCCCACGCGCCACCACACCATTCCACCCCGAAACAGGCGAAGCCGACCCCAACGTCTCGTATGGTTTTGTGGCCGAAGTCGCCGAAGTCGAAGTGGATACGGAGTTGGGGTTTGTGCATATCACACGTGTAATGTGCGCCGACGACGTAGGTAAGGCCATCAACCCACGCCTGATCGAAGGCCAAATCGAAGGTGGCGTCGTGCAGGCCGCAGGCTACACCGTGCTGGAACACTTCCAAGTGCGCAACGGCGAAGTCCTGACGCGGCATCTCAGCACCTATCTCATCCCCACCGTGTACGACATTCCCGACCGTGTCGAAAGCATCATTCTGGAATACCCCGACCCCCAAGGCCCGTGGGGGGCGCGTGGGATGGCCGAAATGCCCTTCATCCCGCTGGCGCCGGCTGTGGCTAGTGCTGTGTACGACGCCACGGGAATCTGGTTCGATGAATTGCCCTTGACACCCGACAAAGTTGTCGCCACACTCCACGCATCTCAATCAACCGACCAACATGAGTGAGTATGAATACCAAACTGGACACGTTTCTTTCGTTTGCACTCGATGCGGCCTGGGAAGCTGGGCGACTCACGCTGGGCTATTTTCAAACCAATGTCGATGTTGAAACCAAAGCCGACGCCAGCCCTGTGACCGTTGCCGACCGTGAAGCCGAGGCGCTATTACGCCGGCTCATCGAACGCACCTTCCCCGACCACGGCATCATCGGCGAAGAACATGGCGAAAAGCCTGCCCACTCTGCCTACACATGGGTACTCGACCCCATCGACGGCACCAAATCGTTCATCACAGGGGTGCCCTTGTACGGCACGATGCTGGCCCTGCTCCAAGACCAGGAGCCGGTGCTGGGGGTGCTCTTCTTCCCCGCCTTGGGCGAGATGGTCTATGCCGCACGTGGCCTGGGCTGTTTCTGGAACGGGCGTCGGGCGCATGTTTCCACCGTCGCTGATATTTCACGCGCCAAATTGCTGGTGTCCAACTTGAATAAATTCGAGCAATACGGCAAAGCCGATGCCTGGGAGCGCCTTGTCCGTGCAACTGCGTTTCAGCGTACATGGGGCGACGCCTATGGCTACGCGCTCGTGGCAACGGGGCGCGCCGACATTATGTGCGACCCCATCATGTCCATCTGGGATATTGCGCCCTTGCTCGTCATCATGGAAGAAGCGGGCGGTACACTGACCGACTGGCAAGGCAACCGCACCATCTACAACGCCGAAAGCATTGCCACGAATGGCCGCTTGTTCGACCAGGTGATGGCTTTGACACGCATGCCCTAGCCTGGATGGTGGCGTGTATGTTCCCAGCGATGGCATGGACACGACGTTTCGGGAAAGTGCTCGTCTTTACGGCGAGCATTTTGCTCTTTGCGTTGGGCATTGTGCTGATGAAAGATGGTGCGCGGAGCCTGACGCCCCTCATCGAGCGCTGGCTTGATTTGCGGCAACCATGGCAAAGCCTTGCGGCGGGGTGGGTGGCATCCATGGTTATCATGAGCGGGTCGCCGATTGCGGCTGTGGCGCTTACCCTGCTTGATAGCGGATTGATGACCGCCCTCTCAGCCTTCACGATGATTATGGGATCGCGTTTTGGAGCGAGTTTCATTGTGCTGTGCGTGGGCTTCATCTATGCGTTGCGTGGTCGCAGCCTGTTGAGCAGCCTGAGCATGGGACTGCTCTCGTTTGCCATCACCATTTCGCT
Source organism: Ardenticatena sp. (assembly GCA_015487975.1). Classification (GTDB taxonomy): domain Bacteria; phylum Chloroflexota; class Anaerolineae; order Ardenticatenales; family Ardenticatenaceae; genus Ardenticatena. The sequence continues at coordinate 31,716 of WFOS01000042.1, read as the reverse complement.
GCATGTGATGGGGTTGTTGCCTGGTATTTGGTTGTTGCAAACTGGCTGGCTGACACAGGTTCCTCGACCGCGCGGGGTAGCGGTCACATCAGTGGTAGATGTGCTTTTTGAGCCGGTGCGCCTTATACTGAGCGGTGTGTTACCGCTTTGGTCGTTTTTCGGTGTGGGGTTTGTGCTGATTATGCTCAGTTTCGCCTTGCTGGATCAGGCGTTGCCAACTGAATCACTCAAAGCCGCCCACTTCGACCAGATTGCCCAATTTGTGTATCGCCCTTCGATCATGTTTGTGCTCGGGGCGCTGGTGACGTTGGTGTCCATGTCCGTCAGTCTGTCGGTGAGCATTCTTGTGCCGCTGAGCGACCGTGGTGTTATTCGCCGTGAAAACGTCATTCCCTACATCATGGGAGCCAACATCACAACCTTTGTAGACACATTGCTAGCATCTTTGCTGATGGAAACGCCCCACGCATTCGATGTAGTGCTTGCGGAGATGGTGAGTGTCGCAGCCGTGGCTCTTTTCATACTCCTCTTTGCTTTTCGCCCCTATGAAATTGCTATCGAAAGATTTGTCGAATGGGTCGCGGCGCACCCGTCGCGTGTTGTGGCATTTTTGGTTATGCTTTTCGCTGTACCGATATTGGGGCTGTTTGCAGGGTAAGGAGGAAGCATGCACATTCTTGTGGCAACCGGTGGCGCTGAACATTCGCAAAAAGCGGTCACTTTTGCGGGATTACTTGCCCGTGATACCAACGCCGCGTTGACATTGTTGACTGTGCGCAAGCCCGGTATCCCCGAAGCATCGGCGCGCGCATTGCTAGAAGAAGCACGCCGCACGTTGCCCCACGACATCGCCAACGTCCAGATGCGCATTCGCGAAGGGCATCCTGCCGAAGAAATCGTGTTCGAGTGCGAAGAGGGGGGCTATGAGATGGTGGTGGTGGGTGAACGCCAGCACCACACTCTGCGCACTCGCTTTTTGCTGGGGTCTACGGCGCACCGTGTGGTGGAACATGCGCCATGCCCTGTGGTGGTTGCCAAAGGTCGTATTGCCTCGGTGCGACGCATGTTGCTGTGTGAAGGGGGACGTGCCGATGCACCACTAGCGCAGCGCTTTATGCAACAATTGCCCGAATTGACGACGCTCCCCCTGGAAATAACGGTGTTGCATGTCATTTCACAACTCAGTCTCGCCCCGCAGGACCCTGCCGTGGAAGCGTCGGAAACAGTGCAGATGGCACGCCACATCCTTGCCAACGATATACGCTTACTTGAACAGCGGTGTGCCAGTGTGCATGAACGGTTGCGTTACGGTTTGGTGGTGGAAGAAATCATTACCGAAGCACAATGGGATTACGATATGCTAGTGGTAGGCGCACATCCAGGGAGTGGGTGGCGGCGCATTCTGCTCGACGACATCACGCATGATGTGTTGGTGAAAGCGCCTGCCCCCGTGTTGGTAGTGCGTTGAGCAGAGGGGCCCCTTAGCGAGAAGGCGGCGTCTCTTCCTCTGATGGTGGCTCGTCGAATTCCGATGTGAAATCGGGCTCTTCACCTTCGGCGGGGACGTTTTCGACAATGGGCTCGATGTAGATGGGCGCGAACGGTTTTTCTTGCTCGACGCGCGCCCAACCGAGTTTCAGCGTTTCGAGCAACGCCAGAAACGTGGCAATCACCTCTTGACGGTCGACATCGCCCGCAAAGAGCTCTTCGAAGCGAAAGGATTTCCCCTGGCGTAAACGTGCCGCCAGTGTGCGAATACGCTGGCGCACGGTCACGCGGAGTGGCCGCACAACCGTATCCACTGATTCGGGGGGTGGGGGTTTTTGGCGCAAAATGTCGCGCAAGGCAGCGAGAAGGTCGTTCACCGAAACGCCATTGGGTGACAAACGAGGTTCGAGATCGGGGGGCGGGGCTTCGCGCACATAGGCGCGCAACCCCGCCGCTTCGCGTTCGGCCAGCAATTCGGCAATCTGCTTGAACTGGCGGTACGCTTCGAGCGCCCGTGCCAGTGCTTCGCCGTCGTCTTCTTCCTCTTCTTCTTGTCGCTCCTGAGGGAGAAGCATGCGGCTTTTCAGGAGCAAGAGCCGTGCCGCCACCACCAAAAAATCGGCGACACGGCCGGGATCGACCCGTTCGAGCGCGGCAAGGTAGGCCATGTACTCGTCGGTCACCATGGCGAGTGAGATTTTGGTAATGTCGAGCTCGCGCCGCTCGATCAGGTGCAAAAGCAAATCCAGCGGCCCCTCGAAGAATGGAAGTTGGACGGTGAATTCTTCGGTCATACGGGGTGTGCGCCTTTACTGAAATTGAACAATCCGGGCAAAACTTTCGGCTTGCAGGGATGCGCCACCAACCAGTGCGCCGTCGATGTCGGGCTGGGCCATCAGGGCGTCCACGTTGTTGGGCTTGACCGACCCCCCGTACTGAATGACCACATGCTGGGCGACATCGTCTCCAAAGCGTTGTGCCAACCAGCGGCGGATGAAAGCGTGCATCGCCTGAGCATCTTCGGGGGTGGCGGTTTCGCCGGTGCCAATTGCCCAAACCGGTTCGTAGGCAATCACCAGGGTGCGGGCCTGGTCGGCACTGACACCTGCCAGCCCCTGCGAGAGTTGGGCTTCTACCACGGCTTCATGTTCACCGGCGTGGCGGTGTTCGATCTTTTCGCCGACGGCCAGAATGGGCGTCAAGCCGTGGGCGAAGGCGGTGTGCACCTTCTCGTTGATGAAGGTGTCGCTTTCGCCAAAAATGTGGCGGCGTTCAGAGTGCCCGAGGATGACGTAGGTGCATCCCAGGTCGGTCAACATGCGGGCGGAAATTTCGCCCGTAAATGCCCCTTCTTCGGCCGGGTGCATGTTTTGCGCTCCCCAGAAAATGCCTGTTCCGTCGAGCACGTCACGAACGGCGCTCAGGGCGGTGAAGGGGGGGCAAATCAACACATGGCGATCGGCCGGGGCTTTTCCACCAAGACGGTCGAGGAATTCACGCAACATGGCAACGGCTTCGGGCACTGTTTTGTGCATTTTCCAGTTGGCAGCAATGAGTGGTGTACGCATGAGCCCTCCTTCGTTCGTCGAGCAGTTGAGTGTCTACGCGCGCCATTGCGACGCTCAGCATAGCATGAGCCGTCTGCATCGCAAGTCGAATGCCGTTGGCGGACTATTGCGCCTCGATCGATCCATGACGACGGCAGATCCCAGCGCCTTGCCGGGTCATTGCCTCGTTTTTCTTCCTTCACCATTCATCCAACTGTGCCATTCTTCCTCGCGGACGATTGGTGTGGGAAGCCCCATCTGTCGTGCCAGTGCTGTTGCCGGCGGCCAGTCGAGCGCTGCGGCCTCTATCACCGCGTCGTCGGTCAGCACCTCATGCGGTGTTCCGTCGGCCAGCACCTGCCCATTTGCCAGCACCACCACGCGGTCGGCCACTTCGGCGACAAATCTCACATCGTGCGAAATGAGGAGCACCGTGCGCCCGGCGGCCCGCAACACCTGGAAGAGAGCATAGAGCCGAAGCAGGTCGTTGCGGTCGAATCCCCCAGAAGGTTCATCGAAAATGAGGACAGGCGTTTGCATGGCGAGTGCCGACGCAATCGTCACCCAGCGGCGGCGGTTGAATGGCACATCGTAAGGGTGTGCGTCGGCGTCTTCTGTCAGGCCGCAAAGCACCAGTGCATGTTCGACCACACGGCGCAGGCGTTCGGGCGGAAACCCCAGGTTGCGCGGGCCATAGGCCACTTCGTCCCAAATACGCCGATGGAAGATTTGGTCGTGTGGATTTTGGAAGACATACCCCACGCGGTGCGCCAATTCGTGTGGTGCGCGTCTGGTAGCATCCCAATCGCCGACCCGAACCTGTCCACTTTCCGCGCGCAGCAGCCCGATGAACAATTTGCTCAACGTGGTTTTGCCCGCGCCATTCTGCCCCATGAGTGCCACGATTTCACCAGGACGGGCGTGGATGGAAACCCCACGCAAGGCTTCGACGCCTGTGGGGTAGGTATAGCGCACGTCGATGGCTTCCACGGCTGTGGGCGCCAACGTTGCCACCATATCGGGGTCCAAGTGGGGTGCATCGTGCGGCCAGGGATGCCAGTCGGAGCGTTGCATGCGGACCGCCAGTGGTAGCAGCACACCCCAGCCGTCCGCAGGGGCCTGCTGCATGCCCTGCGCGAGCGGCGCATGAGCGGCGACACGCCCATCGCGCAGTGCCAGCATTTCGTCCAGCATGGGGGTGGCATACTCCAACCGTTGCGTTGCTGTGAGAACGTAGCGCTCTTCTTTTGCAAGCGCGGCAAGCAGGGCAAAGACTTCACGCGCCCCTTGTGGATCGAGTTGTGCGGTTGGCTCGTCCAGCGCAAGCACCAGGGGCTCCATTGCCAGAATGGTGGCAATCGCCACACGTTGCTGTTGTCCGCCACTCAGCGCGAACGGCGAACGCTCCGCCAGGTCGTGCAACCCCAGGCGTTGCAGCGTGGCCGATACTCGTTGGCGAATCTCATCTGGCGGCACACCAAGGTTTTCCAACCCAAACGCCACTTCCTCGAACACGGTCAGGCGTACCCCGCTCAGCTGGTTGAACGGGTTGGCAAAGACAAGCCCCACGTGCATGACCCATTCCGCTAGCGGTGTCTCGCGCAGCGAACGTCCTTCGAGCACGATATCGCCGTGCATCTCGCCGCGAAAAAAGTGCGGCACGAAACCAGCCACCGCTGCCAGCAGGGTGCTCTTCCCAGCCCCATTTGCGCCCATCACCAGCACATTGGCACTGCGCTGAAACGTGGCCTCGATGTGCTGAATCGCCACGCGTTGTGTGCCAAGGTAGGTGAACGAAAGGTCGTCGATGTGTAACATCGTTGCTCCTTGCAACCATCATCTTGCCAGCATTCTATGGCGCTCGCAGTGGGCGACAAACCTTTTGACGCGATTTTCTCCCGCATATACAATCCAAAGTGCGCAGCCTACAGCCACCTGTTGAAAAGGAGCGTCTTATGGCTCTTGATGAAACCATTGTCCCCGGTCGTCCAACACCGCCAGATTCGTTTACGTTGCCACCCTTGCCCACCGAGGCAAACGTAGAAATGGGGGATGCGCTCTTGCACTTGGCGCATCGCTACCCACCAGTTGTCACGGCCGAATTCGATGACAAAGCCAAGGCGGAACGTATTGTCGCGTACGTTCGAAGCCTGAACCTCTCTCTTCCCGATGCGGTGCGCCTGTATGACATTGCTAGAGTGACCCGCGAGCAACCGAAACTCTCCTTTTGGCAGCGCTTGCGCAACGCCTTGATTGGGCCACCACCCGTGGTCGAACTGCCCGCCGATGAGATTCGCTACAAAGTTGTGGTCAAACTCGACCGTGACGAACAGATTGCCGACGTCGAAGCCCACTGCCGCGAAGCAGGGGCACTCTCCATCCAAACTCGACCATCGCGTAGCCTCAAAGTATGAACCGACAGAGCAAACCGTTGTTCGTGGTGTGGGTGGTGGCATGGTTGCTGAGCGCGTGTACGCCGGCAACATTCTCCCCCACACCAACCGCGACACGTCTCCCCTCGCCCACAGCATCGCCAACGGCAACGCCGCTTCTACCCCCGACGGCGTTGCCATCGTCAACACCGCGCCCCCCAACACCGACGCCCAATGTGCAACTCGTGCCCGAAACTTACACGCACCCGGATGGCCTCTTTTCGATACGTTTGCCGATTGGCTGGCAGGCGCACGACCTTTCGGGTGAAAACGAACTGCTGATGCGGTTCGACGCCCCACCCACCACAGCATATCCAGCGCGTGTCCTCGTCAACATCCTCAACACAGGTGCGCCGCTGGACGCCGAAACCCTGCCGGCATTGGCCGATGCCTACTTGCAAGCCTTCTTGCAAACGCTCTTCCCCTTGGTTGAACCAACAATCGCTACCGACAATGGCCTGTACACCGTCGAAGTGGCGTCGCCTGTGCCCGATCCGCAGCAACAGGTACGCTTGCGCTTCTTGTTCGACATGCAAGAGACATTGCTGGTGGTGCTCATTCAAGAGAGTACCACTCTGCATTGGGAAGCGGTCGAACCCGTGCTCACGAGCGTGACATCCAGTTTCACCCTTGCCCCCGATGCGGCCGAGCGCTTGCCGGTCAGCGCCCCGCCGGAAGATGCACGTTTGCCCACGTTGACACTCACGCGCACACTCGCCTACACATCGCCAACCGGCACGCTGCACCTGCTTGGCGTCGCGCGAAACAGCAGCCCCCGTGCCTATGCCGACGTGCTGGCGCGGGTACGCCTTTTCGATGCCGATGGGCTGTTGCTGACCGAAACCGAATGGCCGTTGCCGCTTCTCATTGCCCCTGCTGGGATCGACGTGCCATTCGAGGTCTTGCTCCCGACGCCGCCGCCAAACTGGGCAACATGGGATGTGGCTTTTGTGGGGCGGCCTGTCAGCACCACCGTGCAGGGGCCGTTGCCGTACACCCTCACGGTGGCGCAGGAAACAGCCACCTTTGGTGCGTATGCAGTGCAAGCGCGTGTACGCAACGCCACCACCGCCACGCTCGATACCCTGTGGGCAGTGGGGGCGCTCTACGATGAGAACAACCGCCCACTGGCTGTCGAACGGCTTGACCTGCATGAAAGCCTACCACCGGGCGCAACCACAACCGTGCAACTGCTGTTTGCTGCTCGTGCCCCTGGCAAGGTGGCCGACGTGCGTCTTTTGGTCTTTGGCAGTGCTCAGGCACCACCTGCACCATGAGCGCGCACGGACGATTTGCGCCAGGCCTGGGCTTTGCCTAGAATGAGACTGTCTTGACAACTGTATACGCCGTCTCCGTTAGGGGAGTCCGGGGAGCCGGGCTGAGAGGGTGGCCGTATCCGCCACCGACCCTACGAACCTGATCTGGATCATGCCAGCGCAGGGAAACGGAGGCAGTCCTGTCGTTTGGTCTGCAACCGTCCTCGCTGGGGCGGTTTTTTTGTTTGCCCCGGCAGGCTTCTTCCGGTCCCCCTTTCCGAGACGGCACCAACCAACCAGAACGGAGGTGCCAGATGCCCACACAACTCGAAGCGGCCCGTCAGGGCAAAATCACCGAACAGATGGCCTACGTTGCTGCACAAGAAGGGCTTGACCCTGAAACCGTGCGCGACCTTGTAGCCGCTGGCCGTGTTGTGATTCCGGCGAACCCCAACCACACCACGCTGACCCACTTCACCGCCATTGGGGAGGGCATGCGCGTCAAGGTCAATGCCAATCTGGGAACATCCTACGACTACGTCAACCCCGATGAAGAGGTCGAAAAAGCACGTGTGGCCATTCGATACGGTGCTGACACCATCATGGACCTTTCCACCGGGGGGGATTTGCGTGCCATTCGCCAAAGTATTCTCGATGTAGCCACTGTGCCACTGGGGACTGTTCCCATCTACGAGGCCGAGTTTCGGGCGGCGGCACGCAAAAGTTTCTTCGATATGACTGCCGATGAACTCTTCGAGGTCATCGAAGAGCATGGCCGCCAGGGGGTGGATTACATTACCGTCCATGCGGGGGTTACGCTGGAAACGTTGCGTCGTTACCGCCACAGCGAACGTGTGACGGGCATTGTATCGCGCGGTGGTGGCTTGATGGCGGCCTGGATGCTCAAAAACGAACGCGAAAATCCGTTGTGGGAACGCTACGACGATTTGCTGGACATTGCCCGCACCTACGACATGACGCTCTCGCTGGGCGATGGCTTGCGTCCGGGAAGCCTCGCCGACAGCACCGACCGTGCTCAAATTCAAGAGTTGCTGTTGATTGGCGAACTGGTGGAACGGGCACGCCACGCTGGGGTGCAAGCCATGGTGGAAGGACCAGGCCACATTCCCCTGAACGAAATTCAGACGAATGTGCAGATTCAGAAGAAACTGACCAACCACGCTCCCTTCTACATTCTGGGCATGTTGCCCATCGACACGGGCGCCGGATTCGACCACATCGTGGGGGCGATTGGGGGCGCCCTCGCCGGCTGGTATGGTGCGGATATGCTCTGCTATCTGACACCTGCCGAGCATTTGGGGCTGCCTACCCCTGACCATGTGCGCGAGGGGGTCATTGCGTTCAAACTGGCGGCGCATATCGCCGATGTTGCGCGTGGCCGCCCTGCTGACGTAGAGCGCAACCGCGCCATGAGCGAAGCACGCTACCGCCTTGACTGGGAGCAGCAGTTTGCGCTGGCGCTCTACCCTGATGAGGCACGCCGCATGTACCACGAACGGGGGACACGTACCAAAGCCTGCAGCATGTGTGGCCCCTTCTGCCCGATGAACCTCGTCGAAGCGGTGTTGAAGCAGGGGAAGTCTTTCGAGCAGGTCATTTCCGCCGATATTTCGGTGGTGTGAAACCACAAGGGCGTGGCATTGGCCGCGCCCTTCTTGCTTTGTTCAATCAATCGAAAGGAGGACTCCATGACGCGTATTGCGATCGTTGGGGGCGGCATTATGGGATTGGGGATTGGTTGGTATCTGGCACGCGCAGGGGCCGATGTGACTATCTTCGACCGCGACCGCGCAGGCCGGGCGGCCTCGTGGGTGGCGGGGGGAATGCTGGCGCCCCATGCCGAAGCTGAGCCAGGTGAGGAGCGTGTGTTGCCCCTTCTCCTCGAAGGGCACAGGCGGTGGCCTGCTTTCGTGGAAGCACTGGAAGCAGCAACCGGCCAGACGCTCGATTATCGCACTGATGGCACCTTCGTCGTCGCGCTGAATGCGGATGATGCGCGCACGTTACGCTTCTGGTATGCGTATTTACACGATATGGGGCAGCCCGTGGAGTGGTTGAGCGGCTATGATGTGCGCAAACGCGAGCCGCATTTGTCGCGCGAGGTTGTGGCGGCCATTTGGAGCGGCCATGACTATCACGTGGACAATCGGCGTGTGGTGGAAGCGTTGAAAACTGCCTTTGTGCGTGCTGGCGGCACGCTGCGCGAAGCGACACCGGTGCGAGAGATTGTCATCGATGGGGCGCGGGTGCGTGGGGTACGCCTGGATGACGGGCTTTTCGAGGCTGATACGGTGGTGCTGGCAGCTGGCGCATGGTCTCGCGAGGTGGCAGGGCTACCGCCGGAAATACGCCCCCCGGTCCGCCCGGTGCGTGGGCAGGTGGTGATGTTGCGCATGCCTGCGGATGCCCCCGTGCTGCACCATGTGGTCTGGTGTATGGATGCGTACTTGGTCCCGCGGAGCAGTGGAGAGTTGCTCATCGGCGCAACGGTCGAAGAGATGGGGTTCGATGCCACGCCAACGGCTGGTGGTGTGTTCCATTTGCTGCGGGGGGCATGGGAAGTGTTGCCCGCCATCTACGATTTGCCACTCGTTGAAATCGCCGTCGGTTTTCGCCCGACAAGCCGCGACGATGCGCCCATTTTAGGCCCTACCCCCGTGGAAGGTCTGGTGATGGCGACGGGGCACCACCGCAATGGGATTTTGCTGGCGCCCTTGACGGCTGATGTCGTGAGCCGCTTCGTGCTGACAGGCGAACTCGACCCGCTTGCTCAGCCCTTTACACTGGCGCGTTTCCTTTCGCAACCAACATGAATCCTGTGCAATGGAGGAGCACAATGGCAGAGCGTGTCGTCTATGTGAATGGTGAACGCCGACCATTGGATGTGAACACCGTTGCCGACTTGTTGCGGCACATGGGGCTTGCTCCCGAAAAACCAGGCATTGCGGTGGCTGTGAATGCTGAAATTGTGCCGCGCGACGCATGGGCAACGTATGCCCTCAACCCGAATGATCGTGTTGAAATCGTCCATGCGGTTGCCGGTGGTTGACCCTTGTCGAAACGTGCAAAGGAGGAAGGCGTATGACGACGACTGTTCAGACAACACCCCCTTTGACCATTGCGGGGCGCACCTTTTCATCACGCCTGTTCATCGGCACAGCACGCTATCCCAATCGGCAGGTGATGCTCGATGCGCTGGAAGCGAGCGGTGCCGACGTGGTGACAGTGGCGATTCGCCGTGTACGCCCCGATGCAGAGGGTGAGAATTTGTACGACCTGCTGCGCGAGCGCTACTTCATTTTGCCGAACACGGCAGGGTGCTACACCGCTCGCGATGCTGTGTTGACGGCGCATTTGGCGCGCGAGGCGTTAGGGACGAATTGGGTGAAGTTGGAGGTCATTGGGGATGAAGAGACGCTTTTCCCCGATGTGGAAGAATTGCTGACGGCCGCCGAACAGTTGGTGCGTGATGGCTTCGTGGTTTTGCCCTATTGCAACGATGATCCCGTGACCTGCAAAAAACTGGAAGATATCGGATGTGCGGCTGTGATGCCGCTGGGGGCGCCGATTGGCTCGGGCATGGGGATTCGCAATCCGTACAACCTGCGTATCATCCGCGAAATGGTCTCGGTGCCTGTCATTGTGGATGCCGGGGTCGGAACAGCGTCGGATGCGGCGATTGCGATGGAACTGGGCTGCGATGGCATTTTGCTCAATACGGCAGTTGCCCAAGCCCGCGACCCTGTGAAGATGGCGCGTGCTATGCGCTATGCCATCGAAGCGGGGCGGCTGGCGTATGAAGCAGGCCGCATTCCACGCAAGTTGTATGCCAACGCATCCAGCCCACTGGACGGTTTGCCGGAGTTTGGCTGGTGAATGCGTTGCCGACACCACCATTGCTTGTAATCAGCAATCGGCAATTGGTACGGCGGCCACTTTCGGAGGTCGCGGCTGAGGTGTTCGAAGCAGGTGCGCGCTGGTTCATGCTGCGCGAAAAGGATTTGCCCCGTCCGCAGGCGGTTGCACTCGCGCGTGCCTGTCAGACGATTGCCGAGGCGTATGACGCCGTGCTCACGCTCAATGTGCCGCATGTGCTGGATGTGGCGCGCGCAGCGGGGGTGTCCAGTGTCCATGTCCAGACACCCCAGGCGGTGGTCAAGGCACGAGCGATATTGGGCCAGAGGGCACTGGTGGGGATGTCAGCACACACAACTGCCGATGTCGAAGCAGCGGCCATGGCAGGCGCGGACTATGTGACCTGGAGCCCTGTGTTTGCGTCGGTGAGCAAGGTAGGCTACGTCCCAGAAGGGGATGGCGTGGCACAGTTGCAGGCTGTGGCGTATCGAGCGCCGATATCCGTGGTCGCCTTGGGTGGAATTACGCCCTCGAATGCGATGACTGCATTGCAAGCCGGCGCAACCGGCGTGGCCGTGCTCGGCTTCGTGATGCAAGCTGCTGCACCAGGGAAGGCGGTGATGCAGTTGTTGGCAGCGTGTGGCTGGCAAACGTCGGCGGGGGCGTGGTGAGGGGGCAGCCCACGCCCCCGCCAGGTTTCAGCGCCGCGCGCGCGCTTCGTCGCGGATGGCTTGCAGGTTGAGAATTTCCGCAACGGCGAAGCGAGGGGGAACAAGGCGCTGGTCGTCGGGGCCAAGCACGGGCTTGAGCCGCAGAACAGGGGGAAAATAGCCCATGCGGCCGTGCAACTCGGCCAGCAATGCCACGGCGCTATAATTGAGGGCTGGTGGGTTGATGAGGAGTGGCAGCGTTTGCCACTCTTCGGGAGTCAGCCCGGCTGCATCCGCCATGGCCGCAATCTGTGGTGCCAGGGGCTGCTCGGTGTCGATTTGGCTGTTCACTACAATGATGCGCTCAATGGGTTGATTGGTAAGTGCTTCGATTTGGGTTTTTTGTTCTTCTGTGATGGGATGGGCAAAGTTCAAAAGAATCATTTTATTCCCTCATTGCGTTCTGTGTGGTCATGTGAACCGAAGTAACGTAAATACAATTTCCCATTACGCGCGACACAAGTGACACGATCGCCTTGATTGATTCGAAAATGACCTATTGGAGTCCCATCACTCAGCGATTTATTGGTGTAATTGTCGTATTGAAGTCCACCATCTTTCTTTAACGCTTGTGGGTTCCCATTGTTTTCCAGTAACAGCTTGCTTACTTTTGCTAATGTCTCTTGCAGCGCGACCCGCTTTGAAGTATTTTTCTTGAAATCGTCACGGAAAGTTTTCCCATATTCTAAACAAGGGAATTCCAATAATTCCTCAGATAAAATATCACTTTTAATTTGATCCCAGATAAGTTGTCCCCATGCTGAAATGGTTACGTCACCATTTTGGTCTTCTTCCCAAAGTGCGCCGGGCAATCGTATCTCGTCGCGAGAATATAGATAACCAGCAGAAAGTAAGGCAAGTTGCACAGCGTATTCGGGTTGACGTAATTTTTTATCATCGACTTTTAAGGGAAGACGAGGAATTGTTAGCAGATTGTTTGTACCTTCAAAGATGTAGGTTATCTTGTCAGCATAAAACATACCAGAAATGGTTAAGTAACTTTGTAGACTTTTGAATCCTCCTACAAGGTTGAAGATAATGTTGTAATTATAGTTTTGGTAGCCCTGCACTATTTCTTGAACCTGTTTGAATAAATCGCGAATTGCGCGCCGAAATTGTATTTCGTCTTTCGATTGCAGCCCTTCTGGCGAAAGAATTTGAACATCTTGGACACCATTTCGACGCAAAAAATTTTTTAAAATCTTTGCGGCTGTCGTGCCCAATTCGGTATCTGTGGCAATGAGCAGATGTGAATCACGTGTTGGGAGTTGTCCATCAGGAAACAGGCCGTATATCCCATTGAGCTCGGCACTTAAACGGCGGCGTTCTTGTATGTTTGCATCGACAAGGTCTTTCAAGATTTTTTCGGACAATTCTTCGACTTCGCCTGCCAATTCTGCTGGTAACTCTTGGTCGTTGCTATGCTTTATAAGATTTCCTCTCAATACCCCGTCTGAGTCTGATACATAATTCGATACATAATTCAAGAACAAACTAATACCAACAGGCGAAACAATGAAGTTTTGCATACTCCCCTCCTTGTTTTTTATCGATTTGGATTCAACAGTACATCAACTTTCTGAGCTTGCGTTTTGCCTTTGTATTTCCCTAAACTATATTCGACCACCTGACCAACCTGTAAAGATGTTGCGCCAGACTCTAATTGACTCACATGCACAAATACTTTTGCACCACCACGGGCTGGATTTATGAATCCATACCTTCCCTTCACTTCAACCACTTCACCTCGATAGCGGCCTGGTGGTGGTGTTTCTTGTTTGAGCAACCGCAGTTTTGCCAATTCGTAAGTCTCGCGAGGTTGTGATGCTGCGTGTGTTGTTGGGGTATAACCTTCCAACATCATCCGCCCATAGCCGCTATTCGTCTTCGCGCCAATCCCTTCCTCGGCCAATGCCCGCCCGAGAATCTGGAATGCCGCTTCGACCCATGCATCAGGTCCGGCCAGCGCCACTAGGAACTTGACACCACCGCGCACGCTGACGAAAGGCACCGGGGTGGGGCTATCCCAATCGGCAGGGGGGCTATCCTTCCTCTGGTAGTAGTCGGGGTGATGGACCGCTACGACGTCCATTGCCAGAGGCTTGTCATCTTTGGCGCTGCCAGGCACATAGAGGGCGTCGAAGAAGGTCACGTAACCAGCGGCATCCGTATCGCCGAATAGAATCTTGTAGGCTTCACCACCTTTTTGCCATTGCGGGTCGTCCAGTCGGTTGCGGGCGTAGGCCGCGGCCAGCCCTTTCAGCGCGCTGCCCGGAATGATGGGCACGCCGTAGGTGCGATGTAGGGTGATGGCATTTTCCAGGACGCTCTCTGCCCCCAGGCCAACCACAAGACGCCCCTTGGTGGTAGCAATTGCGGTCTTCGCCTCCGCTGTTTCCAGTGTCTTCTTCCAACGCTCGTAAAAGTGCCGATAGACATTTGCAACGGGGATGGTCGTTGCCGTTTCGAAATGCTCCCGATAGGCATCGACCCCCTGTTTGTCGCCCTGAGTAAATTGCTGTGGCAGCAATTTATCCAGCCAAAGCCCCGGATGAGGAACATACTGGGCACCATTCAGGTTGATATGGGCGAGGACGGTACGCCGTGCAGGAATGCTCATTCTCGAACCTCCTCTGTCGGTTCCACACCCAGCACCGACTGGGCAAAGCGCTTGTACCAGGTGAGCGCCACAGTCGCTTTGCGCGTCAAGTGCATGTATTCGAGCAGGTCGGCTTCGCGAGATTTCTTCAAAAGATGCTCTGCCGACTCGCATTCGAGCGTTTGTGCCAAATCTTCAAGCAGATGTTTCGCGCCGTCTTTACCACGCGCCGCCACATACGCCAGCGCCTGCACCAGCCCGGCCTGGCGGATGAGGACGGGGAGTTTGTGCGCCATGCCGCCATACTCCTTGGCAAAATCCGACCCCACCTGCAATCGACTGACCTGCTGATAGACCTTTTCAGCCAGTTCTTGTTCCAGTGTGCGCATCATCATCCCTCCTCCGCCACACTCAGGCGGCTAAGCCCGCGCCCTACCGTGGCATTGCCCCCGACTTGCAGCGGGTGCTCAGCCAATTGCGCAACAACATCGAAGACTTCACTCGGCTCGGCTTTGCCGTTGGGCTGTGCGGCCACCAGCCCAGCCAGGATGCTCTCGGCGGGCAAGGCTTCTTCGTACCAGAGCGCCCCCTGCGCGACGGTTTTCTTCTCATCATCCAAGCGGATGCGTGCCGTGACATCTGTTCCCACCTGCAACAAATAGGACATGACATCATCGTGGACGATGCAGAAATGGGCCTCGAAGTCAGCCTGCCACGTTTGGTTGTTGGGAAAGACTCGTGTGGCCAGCCAGTTGGCCCACTCGTCGGCTTGCGCCTGTGCATTGAGCTTCACATCTTCCAGCACCACTTCGTTGTCGTTGAGACGCAGAGCGCTCGTGTTGCTCACCAGCACGGTATTGGCGTTCGCCACCGAAGGCTTGTTGGGCACAGCACCAACTGCGGCCAGCTGCGCATCGCGGGCGAGGCGTTGCAGCAGGAAAGGCGAACTCACCCAGGCGAAGACGCCTGCCAGCGAGCGCACTGGCAGTGCCACCAGGCGCAGGTCGGTCAGCACGATGGCGCCGGCATGTTCGGAAGCATTGTTCGTATCCGGTCCGAAGATGCGCGTGCAGGTGGCATCGTCGCGCAGGGTGGTGCAGGCATCGCGCAGCACACCTTTCAGGCTGGAGCCGGGCACGATAGGAATGTCGGTGCCCTTCTCACGGGCAATGGGCAGGTCGATGGCACCCACGCCCTGGCCGGTGCCGGCGTGCAAGGGAGACAAGGCGTGCAGGAACATCAGTTTGGCTTGCATGGGATCATTCCTCCTCTTTCTCAAAGAGTGTCTATGAAGGCTTGCAGGACATCGGGTTCGCCGTCGAGTGGTTCAATCTTCTTGGCTTCGTCTAAACCCAATGCAACATCCGGGTGAGCAAGTACTCGGCCGTTGCTTTGCTGTTTCAACACATATCCACCAGGTGGGTCTTTCGGGCCTTCCAGCACACAGGCCAGCCCAACCGCGCCGCCTTTGCAGGCAATGGGGCGCAAAATCAACCGGCTGGCAAAGCGATCGTGCTCGTGTCCTTCGAGCACTGTTTTAGGCGGGTCACCGTTTTCTTCGTCTTTTTCCTTGAATTGAAAAATGATTGGCAACCCAAAACGCCCACGCGGGAATTTGTCGCTCACCGGATGTCGAGGTGCATGACCAGGCGAATGTGTTCCAGTGATGCGACGAATCGCATCCGGTTCAGGCCATTTGCTACGACCATAGGGACGACCGTTCTTGTCGGGATATCGTGCTTGACGGAAATTTTTGAGTGCAGTGAAAAGTTTTTTCCAGGACGTATCGGCATCTTTCCCACGGGCAGCTACGACGCACTTCATGTCTGGATGAAGATGCGGTACACCATGCGGCCAGCGGCTGCCACGCACGTACTTCTGCAAGCCCTTCTGGATACGTGTTTTGACTTCCTGGACTGTCGGTACGGAGACCAATTGGTCGTCGATGCGGACCAGCTGCAACGCCCCAAACCCGCGCCGCGTGCGGGCACCGACACCGCCAAAGGTTTCCCACGCCCAGAGGGCGGCTTCGACTTCTTCTGGCACACGCAAGGTGTTACCATTGACTTCGACGGTTGTACAGTTGATGGTAATGTGCAACTCGAATTCAACACCTTCCCAGACACTTCCCCGACTTTCACGCAATGGAAATGCAACATACCCGTAGGGTGAGCGTGGATCTCCAATGGGATAGCGGCGATCACCTTGTCGTGTCCGTACCATTACATCTCGCTTTTCTCGTCCGCGGTTAAGCACACACACAGCCAGGGAAACCGGCGACGGCCCAGCCTTCTTTTCGCCCGCGGCCGAGCCCCAAATGGCCTCTTCCGCCTGGCGCATCTTGGCCAACGAACCGTCGAACTGCCCGCCACGGGTAGCACGCCACCAGAAGCGCAGCAGGCCGCGAATCTCGCTGGCACGCACGACCGTCACCTCGTCCGGTTGCTGCGTCTTGGCCCCACCGCCGTAGAGGGGCGTAATCAATCGGTACGTGCGCACCTGCGTGATGCGATCGTTTTTTGCGCGCACGTCTGGCGGCGTCGGTTGGGGTGGTTTGCGCTTGCTCAGCATCTCAAGCCTCCTTCTCGTTCCACGTACCCAGCAGCGCCACGCCGAAGCCGTCGCGACGCTCTTGTTCGCCGTCGCTGATGGGGCGCAGCCAGACTTCCTCGACGAAGCGTTCGATAGCGGCGTCATCGCCTTCTTCGATCTCGAAGAAGTAGACACTGCCCGCGGGTGCCAGGCGGCGTGTGGGCTTGGGTTTTCGTTCCTTGTAGTCCCAGCCCGATACATGCACCGGTCGCCCGACGGCCGCCCCGACGATGCGCAGTTTCACCCCGCTGGGATGCTCGCAGACCCACGTGGGGTGGAACCCTTGTGTGAAGTGTGCTGGTGTTGCCAGAATGAGCCGCCCCCGCCGTGTTTCATGGATGGCGTTCCGTACGTCCTCAGGACAGTTTGGCAGCGTGGTATCGGCGCTTTCCCATGCGCCTAGACGGCGCTCCCCACCTACTGTACCGAGGCTCCTGCGTAAGGGGGCATCGGTTTGCACCACCAGTGCCAGCTCGGCGGCTTCGCGGAGCACGGGACGGGCTGCTTCTTGGGGGACATGCACGAACGTCAGCCCAGCCGTCTGAAACAGGGCGCCTTCTTCGGCTGTGCCGGTGGCGTGCTGGATGCTCACATGCGTGCGGTAGTCCACAGGCAAGGCGCGAATACCCAGCGTGTCCAGTTCTACCTCATCGGCCTGAGGGGCGCGTAACCATGCAAGCAGATGTTCCCACCGCCAGAACGCCGGTGCATTGGGGTGGCGTTTGGCTTTGGTCTCTTCGATAGGGGCAACCAGTTGCAAGCCCAGCGGCAGGTTCGTCTGCACGTGCTGAAAGCGTGTTGTGGGTTGCAAGGGCACGCACTTGGCTCGCCGTTCATCGTGCGGTTCAAGTTTGACCAACAAGGCATCCTGCGGGGCGGGGAAGAGCACGTCATGACGGCGCATATCCAACAGGAAGGGCCCCACCACCTGATATTCGAGCAGCTGTTGAATGACGGCTTCGTCGCCCTTGGGAAACACCCCGCCATTGCCCAACGCGCCACTCAACGTGCGTACCGCCCCAGCCAGTGTGGACGGGTACGGGAAGGGCACCGATGTTGCGCGTGCCCCCGGCGTCGCTGTGAATGGCTTGCCATCCCGAAAGATGAGCGGGTCGTGGGGGACAACCCGCCACGTCTTCATGCTGTTGCTCATCACGCCTCCTTTCCCTGCGCCTGTTTGCTTGCTCAGGCAAGTTCGTTGGCCACAATCATCTCTTGGGCTACTTCACCCAAAGCAATTCTTTCTACCGCTAACCATGTTTGCACCTGTTCGATCACCTCTTTTGGGACTTCCTGTCGCCCACCCGATTCGCGTTTACGCTTCAAAATGCGCACGGCTTCGGCACATAAAGCATGCTGGGGAAGCACACCTTCCATGTCGCGGGCCAGGCGTTCCAATTCGTAGGCTGTGCCCTTGCTCAGTGTGTCGTTCAGCCACCAGCTCGTCATCGTTTGCAACCGTCCGATGAGAGCGGGCAGGTCGCCCTTCACCGTACGATCGGCGCCGCTGCGTTTGTTGAGTGTGATGGCAAGGGCATGTTTGCCTTCGACGGTTTTGGCCGCTTTTTCAGCCGTACGCACGAGCGCCAGGGCGTCGCGCAGCGGCTCCAGGTGGTGCGTAATGACCAACCCGGCTGAGAGCGTGGGGGACTTCGTCTCGCCGTTTTCCTCGAAGGTGAAGCCCTGCATTGTCTGCTTGAAGGTCGCGGCCAATTCTTGCACACAAGCCAGCGCCGTGTGCAGCGGCAGATAGGCCAGCACGTCGTCGCCACCGGCGTAAACCGGTACCCCTTGGTGCTTCTTCACAATCTCGGGCACCTGTCGGGCAAACGCACTCAATTTTTGCGAAAGTTTGCGATGGGCTTCGGGGGTTGTTTGGGCGTCAATCGCCTTGCCCATCGAGTCGCCGTCGGCAAGCAGAAGCACGTAATAGGGCGATGGACGGCGATTGCCAGCGTACTGTTGCAAGATGAGTTCGTGTTGGCGCAACACCGTTTTTACCTTGGCTTTGTCGTCGAAGGCCGCCCGTACCTCCGCCGGGAAGAAGACGCTGTAATCGCCTTTGGCAAAAAGGGTCCCCCCCTCGCTGGTCATCAGGTTTTCAAGGGCTGCGCACAATTTGTCGACATCGATGCCTTCGTGCGCCAACCCTTCGGCGAATGGCAAGGCAGCCATGTGGCTAGTGCTTTTGTATTTTGTCGCAAGGGCAATCGCGCCCCAGCGTTTGAGCAGGTCCACCCCAGAAAGCAGCTCGCCATTGCGCAGTTTGTAGCGCTGCATCTGGTTGGCATTTGGGCTGGATGCTCTGTGGGGGATTTTTGCCAACACATGCTCGCGCCAGCCGTCGATGGACGATTTGAAGCGCGAAGCGCCTTGGTAAGGGCCAAAGTCGCGCGTGGCTTTGCGGGCGTTGAGTGCCCCTTCGCAGAGGGCACGCACCTGCGGGTATTCATCGTCCAAGGGAGCAGCCACCCAATAGAATTCAAGCAAGTCGTTGAGTTGCCGACGTGCCAATCCTTTGTCCACATCGTTGCCAAGTTTGCCTTCGACTGATTTCCAGGCCGCTTCGATGAACGCATGAAGCGCTTCTTGAATGGCGTCAGCCAGTTCGGCTGGTTCACCCTGCACCACTGCCACCACCTTGTTGGCCACCGAGAGGTCGCTGCCTGGCGCCAAATCATCTTTACTCGCTGGCGCCGGGAAGATGAGCGCTTGGAAACTTTCCCGCTGGACAATTGTGCGTGCGGCCGTTTTTGCCAGTTCACTCAGCAAAAACGATCCATAGGCCAAGTCACGGCTGCTACGGGCGGCGGCAATGAAGTCTTGTACGGGGCCGATGGAACAGATGAACAGGTAGTTTGTGTTCATGAGCAGGCTCCCTTTTTGATGATTCACTCAGTCATTGTCTTGGAGGCTCTCGGTTACGCCATCTAACACAGCACGCACATGATATTCCGACATACGCAGTGCGAGCCCAATACCGGCGATAACCTTCATCTCTGCTTCATTGAATTCTCCATCCGATAATGCAACCAGAAAAGTCGTTTTCACAATCAGATCCTTTCCTTTGTCATTAAGATTCGGTGCCAATCTTGAAAGTGACTCGATAAGCATCCGGGTATTTGGTGGGCTGTTCACTGCGTCGTGATAAATTTTTTGTGCGGAGATAGGTTCATCGAATAAACGCTGTGATAATACATTGATTGTTTCAACTTGGTTGGGGTGAATGTCCCCATTAACTGTTGCCGTTAAAAGGAGTGCGTGGTACAGTGCGCGATTGAATTCTTGTCGGAATTGCTTTACCTCTTGCTCGGGATCATATTGCAGTACACGGGTTTTGTATGTGCCTCGACATGTTTGGCATTCGATGTATTCGCCAATCATATCAAGAGGAATAAGTGGAATGAAATAGAGAGTAAAGAATCGTCGAACTATTTGATGTTTGTATGGTTGCCGGCTTGCGCATTCTGGACAGAAGAAATTGCCAGACGCTTTCGTCGTGGTAACACCACGTGTCCCAAAGATGATCATGACCTCCTCCACGATCTCAAGGGAATGAACATCTTTCGTGTGAGGTTGAAGACCGAGGCGTAGCAGTTTCAAATTTGCAAGGTGTTGACCACAGGATAGCAAAACAGAGCGGCAAAAGCATCACCAAAGAAGGGTGATGCTTTGGTGAATTTTTAGTGAACGTCTGGAACGCGGGGGGGTGAGCGATATCAGCCAGAATGCCTGAAATACCAAGCGGCGGCTTCGGTTCGGTTGCTTACCCCTAGTTTTTCGTAGATGTTTTTCAAGTGGAAACGTACCGTATTTTCGCTCAGGTGCAGCTCGTTGGCAATTTCGGGGTTGGTCAGGCCACGTGCCACAAGAGCCAGAACGTCTCTTTCGCGTGGTGATAAGATGGAATCGTGCGAGGGGGCGGGAGGGTGTTGAGGTTGCAATGAAGCCAGCAACCAGCGTTGGGCAGCACGTGGAAACACCAGCCGTCCGGCGGCAATTTGGCGGATCGCTTCGACGGTTTGGCGCGGGGGTTCGGTTTTGAGTGCAAACCCTTCCGCACCGCGTTCGATGGCCGACTGAATGCTTTCGCCATCACCAAATGCAGTGAGTACCAGCACCCGCACAGGCAGGTTACGACGACGGATTTCTTCCAGCGCCGTCAAGCCATGGAAGGGCATTTGTAGATCAAGTACCACGACATCGGCAGCCTTTTTTTCGAGCAAGGCCAGCAATTCATCGCCACTTTGGGCAATGCCCACCACCTCGATATCCGGCTCTTCTTCCAATAGCCCACGCAGCCCTTCCAGGACGAGCGCGTGGTCATCTGCCAGGATCACTTTGATGATGTCAGCCATTGCTGGGCACCTTTACTTTGATTCGTGTTCCTTCACCAGGCTTGCTGTACAGCTCGAAAATCCCGCCAAGCAATGCCACACGATCACGCATGCCACGCAATCCGATGTGCTCTTCCCGTTCGGTTGCACCAGGGCCTTCCAACGGTGGCGGTTCGAATCCGCGCCCACGATCGACCACTTCCATGCAAACCCAGTCATCTTCGGCCCACAACGTAACCCAATGCTCTTTCACACCCGCGTGACGGTAGGAGTTCGAGAGGGCTTCTTGCAAAATGCGGTACAGCGCAATTTTGACGGGTAATGTCACATCGGGAAGTGGTTCTTCGACTTCCAGGGTGACTGTATTGCCTGTCCACTCTTCGTGCTGAATGACCAGCCCTTGTACAATCGAAAGCAGAGACCGCTTGTGAAACTCTGGCGGGCGAAACGTGCCAAGAAACGCTTTGATTTCGCGCAGAGATGATTCCACTAGGCGCGTGATGCGTTCGACACGATCCAGCGCTTTGGGAGAGGCGCCTTCTTGTTCCAGTTGATGTTGAAGTTGCGTTAGAAGCGAAAGTGCGGCAAACATGTATTGGACGGGGCCATCGTGAATGTCAAGCACAATGCGGCTCAATTCTTCTTCGGTCACGGAAAGAATGCGACGCGAAGCCAGTGTGTTTTTATCGTTCATGCTATGCTCCCCTGCATAGGCAATTGGCTTGACGATCGAGACACCGTCCATGTGGTGCTTTTATGGTACACATCTTTGACGAGGAGGGAAACGCGCCATGCCTCTTTGGGAACAGAATGGCATCCGTTTGTTGTACGAAACGTATGGGGCGCCTGAAGCCGAACCTGTGCTCTTGTTGCACGGCCTGGGCGCCAGTCGCGAGATGTGGCGCCTGCAAGTAGACGCATGGCAGTCGCGCTATTTTCTCATCGTGCCCGATTTGCCCGGCCATGGTGATTCGCCCCCGTTGCAAGCGCCCATTTCCATCGCCGAGATGGCCGACCAGGTGGCGGCACTTGTGCGCCATCTGAACGTGGCGTCCCTGCATGTGGTTGGGCTCTCCATGGGGGGGCTGGTCGCGCAGGAACTGGTGTTGCGCCACCCTGCTCTGGTGCGTGATGTGGTGTTGGTGAATACCTTTGCTCGTTTGCCACGCCCGCGCACCCTGCGTGACCGCCTGCGCCTCTGGTGGCGTTCGCTCTTACTGCGCGTTGCTCCCATGCGCGTGTATGCCCGCCAGGTTGCGCGGCGCATGTTCCCCAAGCCAGAACAAGCCGATTTGCGTGCCCAAGCCGAGGCGCTGATCGCCCGCAACGATCGCCGCTCGGTTGCCTATGCGTGGCGTGCCATTCTCGCGTTCGATACGTGGGACCGCTTGCCCACGGTGCCTGTGCCCACGCTTGTCATTCACGGCGAAGAAGATACCACTGTCCCCTACGTCTTGTGCCAGCAGTTGGCACAACGCATCCCCAACGCTCGCCTGAAAACGATTGGCAATTCGGGGCATGCCACGCCCCTCGATGCGCCGAATCGCTTCAATCAGACGGTGGAGAGTTTCTGGCGGGGGGAACTGACGGGTGTGCAACTGGCCTGAAACCAGATTGCCGGTCTCTGTTTCATCTTTGAAATTCAAAACATCATTGACACCATGCCATGCGCGGCTATAATCCAGCCAGCAGCCCAATTCAGGCACACAACGCGCCGACCGGCGCGTTCTTTTTTGAACGAAAGGAGCGTTTCAATGGAGAAGCAATACGTCTATCTCGATCACAGCGCAACGACAGCGATTCATCCCGATGTCCTGGAAGCGATGATGCCCTATCTTACTGACGAATACGGCAACCCGAATAGCCTGCACCGCTATGGTCAGCGTGCGCAGCGTGCCATCGAAAAAGCACGTCGCCAGGTTGCGGCGGTGCTCAATTGCTCGCCGCGCGAGATTGCCTTTACCGGATGCGGCACCGAAAGCGACAACCTGGCCATTCGTGGCGTGGCGTTCGCGTTGCGCGAGAAGGGGCGTCACCTGATTACGACACCCATTGAGCACAAAGCCGTTTTGCAGACAGTGAAGCAGCTGGAAGAACAGTTTGGGTTCGAGGTGACGTATCTGCCTGTGGATGCGTATGGCCGTGTCTCGGTGGATGATGTCGCGAATGCCATCCGCCCCGACACGATTCTTGTCAGCGTCATGTACGCGAACAACGAAATCGGCACCATTCAGCCCATCGCCGACATTGGTGCGCTCTGCCGTGAACGGGGCGTCGTCTTTCACACCGATGCGGTTCAGGCTGGGGGATACTTACCGCTGGACGTGGATGCGTTGAATGTGGACCTCATGGCGCTGAGCGGGCACAAGTTCCATGCGCCAAAAGGCGTGGGGGTGCTCTATGTGCGCCGTCGCACGCCTTGGCTCAGCACGATGACGGGGGGTGGGCAGGAACACGGTATGCGCTCCGGCACGCAAAACGTGGCCGGTATCGTCGGGCTTGGTGCAGCCATCGAGATTGCTCATACCGACCGCGACGCCAAAAATGCTCGGCTGCGTGCCATGCGCGACCATCTGGTCGGCGCGATTTTGGAGCAGGTGGATGATGTGCAGCTCACCGGCCATCCTACCGAGCGCTTACCTGGGCATGCCAGCTTCGTGGTTGGCAATGTGGACGCCGATTCGCTCCTGTTGGGGCTGGATTTGGAAGGTGTTGCCGCTAGCAGTGGCAGTGCCTGTTCCAGCGGCGCGATAACGCCGAGCCACGTGCTGAGCGCCATTGGTGCCACCAAACGCGAGGCGATGAGTGCCCTCCGCTTGACGCTGGGTGACGACAATACCGAAGAAGAAGTGGCCTATGCCGCCGAAGTCGTGCCGCGTGTCATTCAGCGCCTGCGACAGTATGCCAGAACATAGACTCGTTTCATGATAGCACATGACAACAGTTCCGGTTTGTGATATTCGTGATTGGACACAACTCAACGTCAATCCCGCGCCCCCCAACGGGAAGCGCGTGGTCGTCGCGATGAGTGGCGGCGTCGATTCGTCCGTTGCCGCCTTGATGCTGCATGAGCAAGGCTACGAAGTCATTGGCGTGATGCTGCGCCTCTGGGCGGGCGAACAGGGGGTCGTGGATGAACGCACGGGGTTCGTGCACAATCGCTGTTGTACCCCTGATGCTGTCGAAGATGCTCGTGCGCTCTGTGACGCGATAGGGGCACCTTTCTTCCTGAAAAACCTGGAAGAACCATTCCGCGAAGCCGTGGTGGAGCCATTTATCGATGCCTATCTGCATGGCAAAACACCAAACCCCTGCCTGCATTGCAACCGCACCGTGCGCTTCACCCACCTGTTGAACATTGCGCGTGGGTTGGGGGCCGACTACCTGGCAACAGGCCATTACGCTCGTGTGGTCAAGGGGGATGATGGTCTCTACCACCTGTACAAGGGAGTGGACCCACAAAAAGACCAATCCTATGTGCTCTACTCGCTCACGCAGGAGAAACTGGCGCATTTGCTCTTCCCTGTCGGACACCTGACCAAACCGCAGGTACGCGAACTGGCGCGGCAGTATGGCATGCCGTTGGCGAACAAGCCCGAAAGCCAGGAGATTTGTTTCATTGCGACGGGGGATTATCGTCAGTTTTTGCGCCGCCATGCCCCACCTGGGGCGATCAAGCCTGGCCCGATCATCCATGTGAATGGGCGCAACCTTGGACGCCACGAAGGGTTGCCCTTCTACACATTGGGGCAGCGCCGTGGGCTGGGCATTCCTTGGCATGAACCGCTCTACGTCGTGGCGAAAGACCACGCACGCAATGCTCTGATTGTAGGACCGCGCGATGCGCTGCGCACGGAAACGGTGGAAATCGAACAAGTGAACTGGATTTTGGGTGAGCCAGATGGGCCGGTGGATATCGAAGTGCGTATCCGCTACAAAGCCCCCGAAGTGCCGGCGATTGTCGAACCATTGCCGGGAGACCGGGCACGGGTGACATTTCCTGTGCCGCAACAGGCCGTCACGCCCGGTCAAGGGTTGGTTTTCTATGATGGCGACGAGTGTCTGGGTGGTGGTTTGATTATTTGACGATGATTCTGCTCATCATGGCGCTCCTGGTTTCCGGTATGGCGGCAGCGCTTTTTCACCTGTTCGTTGGTGATAGCGTTGTGGAACTTTTTGCCTACTGGATTGCAGGATGTGTGGGATTCTTGCTAGGGCATTGGTTGGGTGCGCTCTACGCTGTTCCCTTCCCCAGCGTGGGCATTGTGCAGATGGTGCCCGCCCTTGTGGGATGCCTGAGCGGAATCGCCGTTGCCAACGTCTTGAAGGTGTGATATAGTCGCGGCGATACGCCACTGTGCAGGCGTATTGGTCTGTAACCAAACACGAAGTTGAGGCCGATCTATGGTGCAAACCATTCGTGACATTCTCATCATCCTGCTAGCGCTGGAATCCATCGCGTTGGGCATCTTTCTGGCGTTGGTACTCTGGCAAATCTGGAAACTGGTCAAGCTCATTCGCGAAGAAATCACGCCCTTGATTGACACGACCAAAGAATCGGTCGAAGAAATCACGCACACCACACAATTCGTAGGGCGTTCGATGGCGGCGCCGTTGGTCAAAGCGCAGGCCTGGGCAGCAGGTGTGCGCGAAGCCGTGCGTACTGTGCGTGAAAGTCGCCGCCAACCGCGTGTGTGAAAGGAGGAAGCCTCATGCGCAAAATGATGCTGGGCTTGATGTTGGGAGCCGCTGCTGGAGTGGTGGCGCTGATGATGCGCGAATTGGAGGAAAGCGGCATTTTGGAGCAGGGCGAAGACCCGCTGGACGCCATCAAATCGCGGGTTGAAGCAGAATTGGCGGAACAGCGTCGCCGCTTGGAAGCCGCTATCGAAGTTGGACGACGCGCCGCCGAGCGACGTCAGCGTGAATTGTGGGCGGAGTTGAACTTGCCCGCGCCAGACGACGAAGAAACACAGACGGCATAGCTTCCGCCAAGCGAGTGTCGAAAACGAAAGCGCCGCACGCGATACGCGTGCGGCGTTGCTTGTGTATGTGCTTGCCCGATTATGCCTGGCTCGGTACTGCGTCCAACCCTGCAGCTGTACGGAGTGCCTCGGCTTTGTCGGTGCGTTCCCACGGCAGATCGATGTCGTCACGTCCAAAGTGGCCGTAGGCAGCAGTTTGCTTGTAAATCGGGCGGCGCAGGTCCAGGTCGCGAATGATGGCAGCCGGGCGCAGGTCGAAGAAACGCTTGATGAGTTCGACAATCTTGTCATCTGGAATGCGCCCTGTGCCAAACGTTTCCACGCTAATCGAAAGCGGGCGAGCCACCCCAATCGCGTAGGAAATTTGCACTTCGAAGCGGTCGGCGATACCCGCTGCAACGATGTTCTTGGCGACATAGCGGGCCATATAGGCCCCCGAACGATCGACCTTCGTGGGGTCTTTACCCGAGAACGCCCCACCACCGTGGCGGGCTACACCACCGTAGGTGTCCACGATGATTTTGCGCCCTGTCAAGCCTGCGTCGCCCATGGGGCCACCAACCACGAAACGCCCCGTCGGATTGACGTAAATCTTCGTGTTTTCATCCATCAGATCGTCGCCAACCACCGGGCGAATCACATGCTCGATAATGTCGGCGCGGATTTGCTCTTGCGTCACGTCGGGGGCGTGCTGTGTGGAAATGAGCACCGTATCCACACGCACAGGCTTGCCATACGAGTACTCGACGGTGACCTGGCTCTTGCCGTCGGGGCGCAGGTAGCCGAGCAGACCGCTCTTGCGCACTTCGGTCAGCCGGCGGGTCAGGCGGTGCGCCAGGCTGATGCTCAGTGGCATGAGTTCAGGGGTTTCGTTGCAGGCAAAGCCGACCATCATCCCCTGGTCACCAGCGCCGATGGCTTCGATTTCTTCGTCGGTCATTTCACCTGTTTTGGCTTCCAGCGCCTTGTCTACGCCCATGGCGATGTCGGCAGATTGTTTCTTGATAGAGACCATGACGGCGCAGGTGTCGGCGTCGAAGCCGTAGTCGCTGCTGGTGTAGCCAATCTGACGCAGGGTTTCGCGAGCAATCTCGGCGTAGTCCACCGTGGCACTGGTGGTGATTTCCCCAATAATGGCAATCAACCCTGTCGTTGTGGCGGTTTCGCACGCGACACGGGCGTCGGGGTCTTGTGCAAGGATAGCATCCAGCACGGCATCGCTAATCTGGTCGCAAATTTTGTCCGGGTGCCCTTCGGTTACCGATTCCGATGTGAAGTAGAGTTTTGGGCTGGACATGAATGTTGTACTCATGGGGTTCCTCCATCACTCGATCTTATGGGCCTGGCTCAAGTTCCTTCTTGCCACGACGCCAGGTAGCGCTTTTGCTCTTCGGTCAATTCATCGATCTGCACGCCCATCGCCTGCAATTTCAAACGCGCAATCTCGCGGTCGATCTCTTCCGGCACGGTATAGACTTTGTGTTGCAACTCGGCGGCATGTTCGAGAATGTACTTTGCAGCCAACGCCTGGTTGGCGAAGCTCATATCCATGACGGCCGAGGGATGGCCTTCGGCCGCTGCCAGGTTGACCAGGCGCCCTTCACCCAGCACATTGATGCGGCGGCCATCGGGTAGGATGTATTGGTCCACGAACTGGCGTGGCTGGCGTTTTTCAACTGCCATCTCTTCCAATGCCGGGATGTTCAATTCGACGTTGAAGTGGCCGCTGTTCGCGACGATAGCGCCATCTTTCATCACTTCGAAGTGATGGCGGTCGATCACGTGCAAATCTCCCGTGACGGTGATGAAAATATCACCCACCTTGGCGGCCTCCAGCATCGGCATGACGCGGTACCCGTCCATGACGGCTTCCAGCGCTTTGAGTGGGTCCACTTCGGTGACGATGACATTGGCACCGAGACCGCGGGCACGCATGGCAACCCCCTTCCCGCACCAACCATAGCCTGCCACGACCACGGTCTTGCCGGCAATCAACACGTTCGTGGCGCGAATCACGCCGTCCATGGTGCTTTGGCCGGTGCCGTAGCGGTTATCGAAGAAGTGCTTGGTCATGGCGTCGTTCACGGCAATCACAGGGAACTTCAACGCCCCGTCGTTTGCCATGGCACGCAGGCGGATGACGCCCGTGGTGGTTTCTTCCGTGCCCCCCTTGACATGTTCCAGCAATTCGGGGCGGTCTTTGTGGAGCGTGCTCACCAGGTCGCACCCGTCGTCCATGGTGATGTTGGGCTTGTGGTCCAGCGCAGCATGGATGTGGCGGTAGTACGTCTCGTTGTCTTCGCCTTTGATGGCATAGACCGGGATTTCATCGTACACCACCAGGGCAGCAGCCACGTCGTCCTGGGTACTGAGTGGGTTGGACGCGCAGAGCACCACATCCGCCCCACCAGCAGCCAGCGCCCGCATGAGGTTGGCCGTTTCGGTGGTCACGTGCAAGCAAGCCGAAATGCGCACGTCTTGCAGAGGTTTGGTGCGCTCGAACTCTTCCATGATTTGTTTGAGGACAGGCATTTCCTGCGCTGCCCAGTCGATACGCTTGCGACCCTGTTCAGCAAGGCCCAAATCTTTGACATCATACGGCTTCGTTTCGGTACTCATGGTGAAAAAGACTCCTTTCGTTTGTAGCATTTACGAACGTATGACTTCAAGCGGCTCGAAGTACGTGAAGGCGCGGAATTCTTTCGTACGCGCCCAAATGTCTTCGATGGTGATGGTTTTCAGGCGGTTGATGCTGAAATCTTCGACCGTGAAACTGGCGACCACGCTTCCCTGCACCATAGCGCGGCGGAGTGCCTGCGTGTCCAACACTGGTTCGTGCGCTAGCGCACCGATGAAACCGCCCGCGAAGGTATCGCCTGCGCCTGTGGGGTCACGCACGTCTTCGAGCGGGTAGGCAGGCACGAAGAAGAAACTCTCGACACGCGAGCGCCCGTTGGTGAAGAGCGCCGCCCCATATTCACCACGCTTGACGACCAGCGCACGCGGCCCCCAATCCAGAATGGTGCGCGCGGCTTTGATGAGGCTTGGCGTTCCCGCCAGGTCGCGGGCTTCGGCTTCATTGATGATGACCACGTCCACCTTTTCGATGACGCGGATGAGGGCTTCCTTTTGGGAATCGATCCAGAAATTCATCGTATCCAATGCGACCAGGTCAGGGCGTTCTACCTGGTCGAGCACGCTCAGTTGCAGTTCGGGCGCGATGTTGGCTAGGAAGAGCAAACTTGGCGTGCGATAGTGGGGTGGGAGCTGCGGGTTGAAGTTGGCGAACACATTCAGGCGTGTTTCCAGGGTATGCGCAACGTTGAGGTCGTAATCGTAGCGACCCGCCCAGAAGAACGTTTCGCCTTCGACGATCTCCAATCCGTCGAGATTGACCCCACGTTGCTGCAAAAAGGCAATATGCTCTTGTGGAAAATCGGTGCCCACAATGCCAACCAGGTTGACGGGGGCGAAGAAGCTGGCGGCTGTGGCGAAGTAGGTGGCGCTGCCGCCTAGCGCACGTTCGACTTTGCCGAAAGGCGTTTCGACATTGTCGAGTCCGACTGAACCAACAACCAGAATTTCGCGTGGAAGTTGTGCTTGTTCTGTCACTGTTTCTCAACCTCACTCAGGCAAACGTTCTGCCGACCCATCGCTTTGCAGAGCACCAGGTGCCTGACGGGCGTTGCGATCGGCTTCGGCTTGTTCGACGACACGACGCAGGTTTTCTTCGTATGGTGGGCGCACTACTCCGTATTCGGTGATGATGGCGGTGACGAGTTCGTTTGGCGTGATATCGAAGGCAGGGTTGTATGCCCGCACACCTTCTGGTGCGATGTTGCATCTGCCCAGCACATGGGTAACTTCACGGGGATCGCGTTCTTCGATGGGAATATCACGCCCACTGGGTGTCTGCAGGTCGATCGTGGATGTTGGTGCGACAACGTAGAAGGGAATGTTGTTTTCTTTGGCAACCACCGCCAGCTTGTATGTACCAATCTTGTTGGCAACGTCCCCATTGGCAGCGACGCGGTCGGCACCGACGGTTACCAAGTCAACCTGGCCACTCCACATAAGGTAGCCGGCGGCGTTGTCGGCAATGAGTGTCATGGGGACACCCCATTGCATGAGTTCCCATGCTGTAAGACGCGCTCCTTGCAAGCGGGGACGTGTCTCATCCACCCAAACATGGATGTTCTTTCCTAGCTCATGGGCCATGCGAATGACACCCAGCGCTGTTCCCCAATCCACGGTGGCGAGCCCGCCGGTGTTGCAATGGTGCAGAATGTGTGCGCCTTCGGGGACAAGCTCGGCGCCATAGCGAGCCATGCGCTTGTTGGTTTCGACATCTTCGTCGGCAATACGTTGGGCTTCGGTGACAAGGGCTTCGCGCACTACCTGGTGAGGCTGGTTGCGCAATGAAGTTGCCAGCGCCATCATGCGGTCCAATGCCCAACGCAAATTGACGGCCGTCGGCCGTGCGGCATAGAGCACATCGTAGGCTGCACGCAAATCGTTCAGCAGGTCGTCGGTCGTTGTAGCAGGACTGCGTAATGCAACCAGTGCCATACCGAAACCTGCTGCGGCGCCAATGGCTGGTGCCCCGCGAATGTACATCTCACGAATGGCACGCGCGATATCGTTCTCGTTGTCGAATGCCACGATTTCAAATCGATGCGGCAACAAGCGCTGATCGATCATCTTGACGACGCCATCTTCCCACCAGACTGTGCGCATGTTTGCCTCCTTTCCCGTTCACAATCCTGCGGCTCGCTTCATCTAAAAAAGCCTCTCGCTGTGAGAGGCCGTACATCTGACTCCTCTCATCTTCCAGCCCCTCTAGGGGCTGCCGGACTTGGCACCTGGCGGCGATGGCCGCTGGTTGCCGGGGCTTCACAGGGCCGGTCCCTCCACCCCTCTTGATGAGCGTCCGCATCTACGGTTGTTCAACCACGGCAGAATAGAAGGAAGTGCCGCTTTTGTCAAATGTTTGTGGGGCTGATGCGCGGTTTTGCTAAGAATTAGAAAGCGTATTGGGCGGTACGGGTACATTGGGGGAACGCTTGCTTGCCTGACCTCCCGGCAGATGAACGGGCGACTGGTGCGCAAGACCTTGTCCTTTTCCAAAGAACGGGAGATGCTCGAGGCGACTTGTGCTTGGGAAGACCGGGTATACAACTTGACCCGTCCTGTCAAAACATTGCGCATCGAGGTCAACAACGGGCGACGCCGCTGGCAGCCTCGCTCTCCAGCCATGGCTGCCGGCTTGACCGGCCTTGGACTGTCAAAGAACTGCTGATGACCATTGTGACTCCTGAAGCCATCAACACAACATAGGGAGACTACCCGTATTGTTGGCACCCTGAATACGCGCACTGGTCAGGTGGCGTATGTGGACGGCTCTATCGTGGGGCGCCACAAGAGCATCGAAATGTATGCCCACCACAATCAGGTGTATGCTGAGGCCCAACACATCTATGTGGCTCAGGACAACTGGTCTGTTCATAAGCATGCCGATGTTCTTGAGGCCTTGGCTGAGTGGCCCCATATTGAGCCGGTGTGGTTGCCCACCTATGCCCCGCGGCTCAATCCTTTCGAGAAACTGTGGCGCTGGTTGCGCCAGGATGTGCTCAAAATGCATCGCTTGGCCGATGATTGGCAGACCCTCAGACGTCGTGTGAACATGTTCCTTGATCAATTCGCCGCCGGCTCTCAAGAATGACTCCATTATGTGGGCTTGTTACCCATCGTTCGCTCAATTTTTACAGAGAAAGAGAAATTGTGGTAAGTTTCCGGCACTATGGCAGAAGTGGAGATTCAGACCGAACGAGTAGACGACATTCCGTTGCTGATCCGGCAACAAGAGCAGATGGGGATACCCGACGTGCTGAACG
>WFOS01000041.1 GCA_015487975.1 Ardenticatena sp. | reverse complement strand
TCCATAAGCTCCGCCCGTATGGCATTGACCGCCTTCAGTACTTGCTCTTCCAGTTCCTGTAGAGTGGACCCCGGGTGCTCCTTCGACCATTCCAACACCGCTTGTGCTTCTGCCATTATCCGCTTCACTGCTTCTTGCTTCATCTTTTCACCTCCCTTCGTTTGTTTGCCCTCCTCCCTTTATTTTACCATTACCACTCATCTGGGACACACCCATGGTACTACCTGCGTCGGTTGCCTTTGCCTTCCAGCAAGAGCTCGCGATAATGCCTATGCCAACTCAATAATGCCTACTCGAAGGAGAGTATCCATGTTGCGGAGAATGTTTTTGGCTCTTTCCACAAGTCGGACTGCTGAACGTCTCATCACACGTTTTCCTCCTTCTCGCCGCATGACGCGCCGTTTTGTCGCTGGTGATACCATGAGTGAAGCCGTTGCCGCCGTGCGTGCGCTCAATCGCCAGGGGTTGCTGGCCGCCATTGATTTTTTGGGCGAAAGTGTGTTCGAACGCGAAACAGCGCACGCACACATGCAGGAGTATTTGCGTTTGCTGGAAGCCATTGCCCGCGAAGGGTTGCAAGCGGATATTTCGTTGAAACCAACGGCACTAGGGCTGGATATTGACGTTGGGTTTTGCTATGAGAATTTGCACACCATTGCCGCTCGTGCGCACCAATATGGCATTCGGGTTGAGATTGATATGGAGTCTCACCCGTATGTTGACCCCACGCTGGAGTTGTACCGCCGCTTGCGTCAGGAAGGCTTCGATGTGCTAGTGGCGTTGCAGGCGTATCTGTATCGCACGGAACAGGATATCCGCGATTTGATGCCGCTGGCACCGCGCATTCGCCTGGTGAAAGGAGCGTATGACGAACCACCTAGCGTTGCCTTTCCCGCCAAAGCCGATGTGGATGCGAATTTTGTGCGTCTGACGCGGCTTATGTTTCGCCCCGAAGCCCGCGAGCAGGGGGTGTACCCGGCGATCGCCACGCACGATGAGAAGATGATTGCCGCAGCACTGGATGAAGTGCGCACGCAGGGCATTGCACCAGAAGCATTCGAGTTCCAGATGATTTACGGAATTCGCACCAAACGCCAACTGGAACTGGCGCAGCAGGGGTACCGTATGCGCGTGTATGTGCCGTATGGCACACACTGGTATCCCTACTTCATGCGGCGTTTGGCGGAACGTCCCGCCAATGTCATCTTCTTGCTGAAGAATGTGATACGGGGCTGAGCCCGGAGATGCAACACCCCCCAGGACCTCTGCCTGGGGGGGTGTGCTTTTGGGGGTGATGTGTCAGGGGTGTTGCGTGTGCCACATCGTGGCGGCTTCGTAGGCGGCGCCGATGCGTAAAATGGTGCGTTCTTCGAAGGGGCGTCCTACCAATTGCAAGCCCACCGGGAGCCCCTGAGCCGTGAAGCCGCAGGGTACCGAAAGCGCGGGTTGCCCGCTCACGCTGAATGGGGCAACGAACCGAATCATCGCTTCCTGCACGGCTTCTTCCCGCCCGTCGGGGTAGCGCCACCGCTGTTGCCCAATGCGTGGCGCTGGAATAGGCATGGTGGGGGTGGCGATGGCATCGAAGGTCTGCATGACGAGCGCCATTTCGCGTGCCAGCTCGCCGCGCAGGCGTTGGCCTGTCAGGTAATCGCGGGCGGTGATGAATTGTGCCACTTCCAAGCGGGCACGGACGTCGGGGGCGTAGTCGTCCGCAAAGTGGCGCAGCAAGTCGGCGTGGTACGCGCCGGCTTCACCCATCGCAATCAGGCGGTTGACGAGGGTCATCACGTCGGCAGGTGGCAGGTCGGCAGCTTCGATGTTCGCCCCCAACCCACGCAAGACATCGAGTGCAGCATCGAAGGCAGCGCGGACGTCGGGATCCACACCTGTTTCCAGCCATGCTGTTGGGACGCCAATGCGCAGGCCGTGCAGGCTTTCTTCGCGTCCCACACGCACAGCGTGCATGTAATCGTCGGGTGGAATGGGCACAGTGCTGGGGTCGAGTGGGTCGCCACCTGCTAGCAGGCGGAGCGCCAGCGCCACGTCGGCCACGGAGCGTGCCAGCGGCCCCACGTGGTCGAGCGACCAGGAGAGCGGCAGGACGCCGAATTTGCTCACGCGCCCGTAGGTGGGTTTGAGCCCCACCACGCCACAGGCGGCGGCGGGCATCCGCACGGAGCCGCCCGTGTCGGTCCCCAGTGCTAGCGGCACAATACCGGCTGCCACCGCCGCACCAGACCCCCCACTCGATCCTGCTGGCACGTGGTCGGGATTCCAGGGGTTGCGCGTTGGGCCGAGGAAGGGGCTATCGGTCGTGGGACCAAAGGCAAATTCGTGGGTGGTGGTTTTCCCCAGGCTGATGGCGTCGGCTGCCAGAAGGCGGCGCACGGCGGTCGCGTCGCGTGTGGGAACGTAGTTGGCCAGCACGCGCGAGCCCGCCGTGGTGCGGACCCCCGCTGTCTCGAAGAGGTCTTTGAACGCGATGGGCACACCCGCCAGTGGGCCGACGTCGCCTCTCGCCAGGGCCGCTTCCACCCGTTGGGCGGCAGCGCGTGCCGCGTCTGCGGTGATGGTGACGAAAGCGTTGAGCGTTGGTTCGAGCGCGTGAAGGCGTGTCAAAGCGGCTTCGACCACTTCGGTGGGGCTCAGGTCGCCTTGTTGGAGGGCGGTTGCCAGCGTTGTGGCATCCCACCAGAGCCAATCGGGCGTATCGGTGGCGGGGAGTGGGGGGGCGTCGGGCGCAGTTTCGACGCCCGTGGTGCCACGTCCCCCGTAGCCTGTGCCTTCTCCATGCGCCAGCGGTTCCCACACAGGGGGTGTTTGCGGCGGTACAGCATAGGCAGCGGCTGTGGGATTGAACGCCATGGCGGGCAAGAGGTCGCGCAGGCGAGATTCGTCGAGTGTGCGCAGGCGGGCGAGCAGCGTGTTCAGGCGAGATGCGGTTTCAGCGGCGATGGTGTCGGGGAAGTTATTGCGTTCGAGCCATTCGTGAGCAATGCGTTGCAGCAAATCGGGTGAAACGGGCATCGTTGCCTCCTTTCGTTGTGTCGCTTTCTTCAGCGACGGCCACTTCCCAATGGACTGGAAAGGTGCGACGCACAATCGTGCATCGCACCGTGTGCCACAATCGGCGTTGGTTAGGCGCCAAACTTTTTCATTTTCAGCGCGTTGGCGAGGACCAGCGGCATCAGGTCCAGGTGGCGCAGCGTGCCTAAACTCCCGCCGCGGGCGTCCATTTCGGTGAAACGGCGTCCGTCGCGGCGCACGTGCGGGCCGTAGATGAGCACGGGGAGCGGATGCCATGAGTGCGCTTTGACGCTCACGGGGGTCGAGTGGTCGCCTGTGATGAGCACCACGTCGGGGTTCCACGCTAGCAGGTCGGGCAGGATAGCATCGAAGTCTTCGATTTGCTTCTTCTTCATCTCGAAGTTGCCATCCTCGCCATAACTGTCGGTTTTCTTCACGTGGAAGAAGATGTAGTCGTACCTGTCGCCATACTCACGCAGGAGTTGGAGTTTGGTTGCGGTGCGTTCGCCTGAACCGCTCCAATCAGCGGGCGGTGTTTCCATCCCAACCAGCCGCGCGACGCCACGGTACATGGGATAACTGGCGATCGCGCCCGGCGTGAGCTTGTACACCTGCTGGAATGGTGGCAGGTTGGGTTTCGTATCCACTCCACGGATGAGCACGGTGTTCGGCGCAGGGTCGTGCTGGCGAACTTCATCCGTTTCGTGCAGGATGCGGGTAGCGTGTTCGACGAATTGCTGGATGATGCGTGCCGTCTTCTGGTCGCGCGGGTCGTTGGTGATGGCTTGTGCAGGACGTGGTGGTTCGCCCGTGCGGCCAGGGTCGGTATCGCTGACACGACCGCCCAGGCCTTCGCCTGTGAGGAGAAGCACAAAGCGGTACTCGGCTTCGGTGTAGAGGTTTACCTGTACATCCTCGATGGACGGGATGGCCTCTTGCAGGATGGCGATGAGACGCTTGTTGACTTCGGTTGGGATACGCCCCGCGCGGCGGTCGGCGATGGTGCCGTCGGGGGCAAGGGTGGCGAAGTTCCCACGTGCCGCCACCTGGTTAGGACCCAGATCGAGCCCAATCCCCAACGCCGAAAGCACGCCACGCCCAACTTCGTAGTGCAAGGGGTCGTAGCCAAAGAGTGCCAAGTGACCAGGGCCGCTTCCGGGGGCGACGCCAGGTGCAACGGATGTCGAAAGCCCCAGCGATGATTCACGCGCCAGCGCATCGAGGTTGGGGGTGTGGGCAGCGGAAAGTGGCGTTTCACCTTCGATGGGAACGTCGCCGACACCATCGAGCACGATGAAGAGGATACGGCTGTCGGTTTCGATGGCGAGTTTTTCTGTCCAGTGTAGCGGATAGGGCAACATAGTCTCGCTCCTGCCTGTTGGTTTCAGAGGGCCTGCCATGCCAGATAGAGCAGACCCAGCAAAATGAAAAGCGGCGCCACCGTCCAGAGCCATTCGATGGGGCGATGTTGAGACGTGAGGCCCCGTTGCCGCACGGTGCGCCGTGTGGAGACGATGATACCAATTTGCGCGAGAAGGACAATCAGCGCGAGAAAAAGAAAGAACCAGAACCGCACAGGTGATTCGATGGTCATGGTGAGCCTCGTTCGTGATCTTCAATGTGACGGGGTGATACGCACAACGCGCACCATGGCGCCCGGGCCAATCCCCCATTGACGGCGGGCATTGCCCTGGCGCACAGCGAGTTCCAAGAAGCCGCTACTCCCGATGTAAGCGACGGGCATGCCAGGGGCAACGTCGCCAAACGTGCGCGAGATGCCCTGTATCTGCACCGGGCCTGTGGCAATCAACCAGTTGCGCACATCGGGCAATAGGTCTTCGGCACGCAGATTGGTGATCAGGTTGCCAAAGTGGTCGGCGTGCACGACCGTGGCCAGCCAGCCGTCGGCGCTTGGTTGCGGATGTGGCCATTCGATGCGCACCAGTTCGTGCAGCGGAAGGGGGGTACCCACATCCGAGATGGGAACGCCCGCCGCCAGATGTGCCGCCACAGGCGCAAAAATGTCGCGCCCATGGAAGGTGTGGCTGACGTTGGGCAGGTGGTAGCGTGGGGTGTCGAGGACGACCGCCTGCACGACCTCGCTTTCGTCGAGAATGGGCGTCAGCAAGCCGTTGTCGGGCAGGACGAAGGTGTACGCTGTATCCTCGGCGGTGCGCACAGCCACTGCGATAGGGCGGCGGGTAGTGCCCACGCCAGGGTCTACGACGGCGCAAAAACATGTGCCCGCAGGAAAATAGCGGTACGAAACCAGCAGGTGGAACGCCCCTGCGCGCACGTCTTGCGGGGGGACCTCGTGGGTCAGATCGATCACCGCCGTGTTGGGGGCAATCGTCTGGATGACGCCCTTCATCACGCCAACGTAGGTATCTTGCAGACCAAAATCCGTGAGCAGGGCGATGGTTGGCATGGGCTTGCTCCTTTCGTCTTTCATGGGCGCAGCAATTCGCTGAGCGGGACGGCTTCGTAGCCATAGGCGGCCAGCACATCCAGAATTTCGGGCAAAGCTGCCAGGCTGGCTTCGCTGCTGCCATGTTGCACGATAATGGCACCTGGGCGCAAGCCGCGTTCGACCGTCCAGCGTACTTCGTCTGGGCGGATACCGTCCAGCC
Source organism: Ardenticatena sp. (assembly GCA_015487975.1). Classification (GTDB taxonomy): domain Bacteria; phylum Chloroflexota; class Anaerolineae; order Ardenticatenales; family Ardenticatenaceae; genus Ardenticatena. The sequence continues at coordinate 3,981 of WFOS01000041.1, read as the reverse complement.
AGTCGAGGCTGTCGATCGTCCAATCAACGATGTAGAAGCCCTCTTCCGCAGCAACGCGCTGAACGGTTTCGTTGACATACCCGAACGGCGCGCGGAAAAAGGGGCGCGTGGTAGCACCAGGGGCAATGCTTTGCACGATGGCTTCGGTGTCGAGGAGTTCGGCACGCACCTGCTCGGCACTCATTTTGGTCATGTCTTTGTGGCTCCACGAGTGGTTGGCGATCTCGTGCCCATTGGCGACGATGTCGCGTACCACGTCGGGATATTGTTCCACGCCGTTTCCCACGACGAAGAAGGTGGCGTGCACCCCACGCGCAGCCAGCATTTCGGCAATCTGGCGGTTGATTTCGGGGTCGTAGCCTGTATCGAAGGTGAGCGCCACCTGTTTGCGTTCGGGGCCCAGGGAGATGATGGGCGCTTCGGCAGGCGGTACATTCGCCACGAATGTGGGCAGTGGCGCAGGTGTGGGGATAGGCCACTGTTCAGGGGGGATGGCGCCTTCGGGCAGCAGCAAAACGGTGCCTTTTTTGATGATGTTGGCATCTTCGCGCGAAAGATTGTTCACCGCCAATAACTCGTCAAGCGAGACACCTGCATTGAGCGCGATGGCACCGAGCGTATCCCCTGGGCGCAGGCGGTAGGTGGCAGGACCAGGGGTGGGGGTGGCCGTCGGCGTGGCCGTCGGCGTGGCCGTGGGGCTTGCTGTGGGTGTCGCGGTTGGTGCTGAGGAGGCCGCCAGCGTAGTTGTTGGACGGGCTGAGGACGTTTCGGTCGCCTGAGTAGCCGCGGGCGGTGCAGAAGATTCGCCCGTCGTGCGGCAGGCCGACAAGACAAGCAACGTCAGTATGGCAAAAAAGCCCCACAAGCGTCGGTCCATGGCCTTTTTTCCTTTCCTTCATCTGGTTTGGTTGTACTCTATCCGTGCAGGATGGTATTCAGAACGACAGAGTGAACAAGAGACCATGTGTCGCTTGGGTTTGTTGGCATGGGGCAAGTGAGTACCATATTCACCGCCTATGGCTGTTGGACAAACAAAGTGGAGGAATCGACCTTGAAACGCTTGCTCGTGCTTCTCTTCGTACTTTTGGTGGGGGCATGCCGTGCACCTGCGGCAACGGACCCCACCTCGACACCTGCTGTCGAAATGCCCCCCTCTTCTTCTGCGCCTTCCGCGGAAGAGGAACCCACGCCAGTAGCAGGGCGTCTGGCATTCATGGGGCCGTATACCCAAAACTTTCAAGTGTTCGTGATGAACGCGGATGGGAGCGGGGTGCGCCTCGTGTCGGACGGCGTGACCGAATCGCTCTTCCCATCGCTTTCCCCCGATGGGCGCTATGTTGTCTATGCGGCTGTGGTAGGGAACAGCAACCTGGACATTGTGCGCTATGACCTCGAAACCGAAGAGCGTATCTCGCTCACCAACAGTCCCGACATTGACAGCCAGCCGGTCTATTCGCCCGATGGCACGCAGATTGCCTTCGTGAGCAACCGCGATGGGCGTTTGGGGCTGTTTGTCATGGATGCTGACGGGCAGAATGTGCGCCGGCTGATTGACCTGGAAGGCGAGACAATCAACCCCCTGGGCAATTGGAGCCCCGACGGGCAACGCTTGATCTTTGCCGATACGCGCCGTGATGGCACACAGGCGATCCGCGTGGTGGATGTGGAAACTGGCACCGTCGAAACGCTGGTCGAACGCAACGGTGTGGATACCGCGCCCTCGTTTTCACCCGATGGCAGACGCATTCTCTTCTTCTCCGATCGAGATGGAGGCATGGATGTCTATGTGATGGATGCCGACGGGCAAAACGTGCAGCGGCTGACCAACGACGGCAACAGCATTTACCCCGTCTGGCAACCTGACGGCAATGGCTTCATCTTCACACGTGTGGACCAGGAACGCTTTTTGATTCACCGCCGTGGGCTGGACGAGCCGACAGCAACGCAACTCCCGCGTGTAGAAGGAGTAGTGACGGCGTGGGTCGCCAATGTCGAGCCATTGGCAGAGACTGGTTTCGAGCAGAAGCCCCGCCTGGACGATGCCTTGTTGCGCGAAGCCCCGTCCAAAGGCGATCCCAATGCGCCCGTGACAGTGGTCGAATTCAGCGATTACCAGTGCCCCTTCTGCAAGGAATTTGCCGAAACGACCTTCCCCGAACTGAACGTGCTCATCGAAGCGGGCAAAGTGCGTTTCGTCTGGTTGGATTTGCCGCTGGAAACCTTGCACCCGAATGCCAAAGTGGCCGCCGAAGCGGCACACTGCGCCCGTGAGCAGGGTGGCGACGATGCCTACTGGGTGATGCACGACGCGCTGTTCGAGGCGCAAGCCACTTGGGGTGATGCTAGCGACCCGCTCCCCACGTTCGCCAAGCTGGCGCAACAGGTGGGGCTGGATGGCAAAGCCCTGCGCGATTGTGTGGTGGCGGGGACGTACACCGCTACGGTCGAGGCTAGCATGCGCGAAGCCGAGCGGCTGAACGTGAGCAGCACGCCCACTTTCTTCATCGGCGATGTGGTGGTCAGTGGGGCTCAACCGCTGGATGTCTTCTACGAGGTCATTGGCGAGGCCCTGGGTGAAGAACTGACCCCCACCTATGTGGTCAACGCCGACATTCTGGCAAAGGCGCCTGCCAAGGGCGACCCCAACGCGCCGATTACGGTGGTCGAATTCAGCGATTACCAGTGTCCCTTCTGCGATCGCTTCTACACGCAGACCTTGCCACAATTGGAACCGCTGATTGCCGAGGGCAAAGTGCGCCTGGTCTACGTGGATTTCCCGTTGGAGCAGATTCACCCACAGGCACGCATGGCAGCGCGTGCAGCACACTGTGCCCGCGAACAGGGGGGCGACGATGCCTACTGGGCGATGCACAACCTGCTCTTCGACAACCAGCAGGCGTGGAGTGTCGATAATCCGTTGCCTGTTTTCGTCGAATTGGCTTTGCAGGCGGGGCTGGATGCCAAATCTCTGCAAGGCTGCCTGGAAAGCAACCGCTACGATGACGTGGTGACCGAAGGGCAGCGCGAAGGGTTGCGTCTTGGTGTAAGTGGCACACCCACATTCTTCATCGAAGGGGAACGTCTGGTTGGTGCGCAGCCCGTGTCCGCGTTTCTGAGCATTTTCGAGCGTTTGTTGGGTGAACCGCTGACCGAGGCTGCTCCCACGCTGGACGACGCCACGCTGGCAGCGTTTCCCGCCAAGGGCGACCCCAACGCGCCGATTACGGTGGTCGAATTCAGCGATTACCAGTGCCCCTTCTGCGAACGCTTTTATACGCAAACCTTGCCGCAATTGGAACCGCTGATCGCCGCGGGCGAGGTGCGCCTGGTCTATGTGGATTTCCCACTGACGAACATTCACCCGCAAGCCTTCGATGCGGCTCAGGCGGCCCATTGCGCCCGCGAACAGGGTGGCGACGACGCCTACTGGGCGATGCACAACGCGCTCTTCGATGCCCAAGCCGAATGGGGGAACGACAACGCGCTGGATGTGTTCGCGGCGCTCGCTGCCGAGCAGGGGTTGGATGGCGAGGCGTTGCGTGCCTGTATCACCGAGGGGCGCTATGCAGACCTGGTACAGCAGGGGTTGGAACTAGGCATGCAGCTGCAAGTGACGGGCACGCCGACGTTCTTTGTGGAAGGCGAGCGCCTGGTGGGGGCGCAGCCATTCAGCGCATTCCAGGAAGTCTTTGCACGGGTGCGTGAACCGTAAAACCCAACTTGTTCTGCCCATCAGGCCTGACAGGAGACCCTGTCAGGCTTTTTGTTGCGCTCGCTCATCTCATCGTCTGGTGATTCCCCAGATCGCTGCAAACAAGCGCAAAGGCACTGCTCCGTATAAAACGTGGCACAAGCAACACAGGACGCGCTGAGAGCATGTTGGCGTCCATTCACCCGTCTGTTTTCAGACCGACGGCGCCAGCGCAGCGAGGGATACAAACGCACCCCGCCTGACCTCGAGAGGCACGCACGCCTGACGTG
>WFOS01000040.1 GCA_015487975.1 Ardenticatena sp. | reverse complement strand
GCCCCACCAGGCTCAGGCTGCCCGGTAGGTGCGCCACAATACGCCCTCTTCGGGCCTGGGACGCCTCTGGCTTGCCTTTTCCACGCTCCGTCTCGTCTCTTCCCACCCCCCCACCACGTTTTGGGTCATCACCAGTTTTTGGCGCTATTATTTTTGAGACTGCACCACTGACGAGACGACGTTCCCACTCACTCAGGTGCAGACGTGCGACACAATGCCAGACGGCTGCGAACGTCGAACCAGACCACAAGGGCACATTCGGGGTCGTCTAGACGCCCGCCCCACCAGGCGTTCGGCGGCGGTGACTCTTCCTCTGGAAGCCAGAGCAGTGTGGCGTCTGGTGCGTAGTAGGCGAGGGGGCGTCCCAGCACATGGTGATACAGGGGCGCATCATCAGGCAATCTAGCAGCCAGCGTCTCAATACCGAACCAGCGTCCATCGCGCCCACCCAGCCCTGGTGCGGGGTGTGCCAGCAACAGCAGCGAAAGCCCAACATTCAGCGCAAGGGTGAGCGTGCGAACGCGGCGGCTGCCCATTTCAGCCCCTAACCACGCCAGCATTGGCGCCAGTGGCAGCAAATAGCGATCCCATGGCTGAAACCCCAACGCCATATGCATGGGAATCCACGCCAACGTCAGCCATGTCAGCGGTTGTCTCGGACGAGGCCAGGCTGCCCACCACGCGCTCCCCATCCCCAGCACAGCAGGCGTCAGCCAGGCCAGTGCATTCGTCAACGAAGGTCGCCCCAGCGACCCATACGCCGAACGCCCCAGCCACCACCACGAAGGCACATCACGGCTGATATCCCATGCCCAGCCCAAGGCGAGCACTGCCCCTGCTGCCAAGACACAAGGGCGTACCTGCGCACGGTCGCGCCACGCTAGCCATAGCCAGGCTGGCAAAACGAGCAAAGCGGTTGGCTTGGTGAGCAATGCCGCTGCCCACGCCACTCCTGCGACAACAGGCCTGCGGCGTTGCCACAACCACCATCCTGTTGTGAGAAAAGCAAGCATCAGCGGATCGGTGAAGCTACTGGCAGCAAAAAAGAGTGTCAGAGGCATGGTGACAAAGAGCGCCAACGCCCAAGTGGGGCGGCGGCTGGCGCGCATGAGGATGAAGGCTGTCGCCAGCGTCGCGAACACGCTCGGCAATCGCGCGGCCAGGGGGCTATCGTACCAAAGCATGAAGGGGAGTTGGGCATAGAAGAAGAGGGGCGGTTTGTCCACTGGTGTATGCAGCAGCAGGGGGTCGTGTAGCAACGCGCGTGCCCACGCGGCGTAGATGGCTTCGTCTTCGTGCAGGGGGGCGTAGGAAAAGCAAAGCAGCCACACTACGGCGCCTGCCAGCCAGCCAAAGGCGATGGCTGTGCGTCGGCTCATGTGTCCAATGTCGGCGCTTCCATGTGGCGTGCTCCCCACCACCACAACACCCCTGCGGCTGCAAATGGGAGCAGGCAGAGCAGCGAAACAGGTGAAAAACCACCCGGCGGCGTCACGCGCATGGTCCACTCGTAGCGCTCATCTCCGGCAGGGCCTGTGATGGCAAGGGAGAGACGCCACTCCCCTTCACGGTCGAAAGGCAGGGTGACAATGAATGTGCGGGCATCATTGGGGCTGCGTTGCGCCTCGACGCTCAACGCCGGACTGGCGCCATCCAGCGGTTCGCCATCGAAGCGTACCACTGTCCCTTCGGGTGGGGGCGCACCATCCACCGTCATCGTCACTTCGAATGTGCCCCCGCCCACATCGGGGTCGGCGAGTAGTCGTTCAATGAGATACGCTCCCAACTGCAAATCGCGAACCACCACAATGGGAGCACCACTGTGTGCCCAAACTGGATATGCCAAAAGGGTGGTGAAGAGCCAGATGGCGCTGACCATCACCCCGACTTTCACAACAACTGTGCGGATTTGCTTCATCCCAGCAATGTCCCTCGCATTTCCATCGGTTGCCCCATCAACCAGAACGCCACAAGCGTCAAAAGAAGCACGAGTCCCATCCACGGCAATGCCACCCAGAGCCATCGGCGTGGTGCATCGCGCCGTGCCAGTTCGGCTACCACCAACAGCGAGCCAAACGCGCCTAAGCCAATCAATCCCCATTCGAGCGGATCGAGCCACACTGGGGGCAACAGTGCCGCCAGGTCCCAACGTGGACGCCCCACCCAGGTCAGCCCAAATTCGAGGGCGATGCTTTGCACCACAGGCACGAACGTCCAAAACCCTGTGAGAAAGTGGAACGCATAATGCGCTGCCCACATACCGACGCCAAATGGGACCAGCGCATACACATAGCGCAGTGCCACGCGCACCGTTGGTTCCGCCAGGTTGCCCAAACGACGTGCCAACCATGCTGCTGCTCCCAGCAAGAAAAGCGGTTCAAGCAGCAGGACCACAACGAACATAAGGGCCAGCACAGGCGTTTCATTCTGCACGTTGAGCACATCAGCCAGCCATGCTTCCAACACATAGACGGGGCTCACCATGCCGAAGGCATTGAGCAACGCCCCAAAAACGAAAATCGTCACCAATGCGGCAATATCAGCACGCCGAAAGATGCGCCCGATCCCAGAACGTGCTCCGCCAAACCAGAGTTCGGCTGCTGGCACACGCGCCAGGATGCCAACATTGTCATGCGGACACGCATGCACACAATCCAGGCAAAAGGTGCAATCGAAATTACCGACTTTGCGCGGTTGAAAGAGCCAGAGTTCACACCCCCGTTGTGTGCCACGTCCACGCAAGCAATCGTGCGTGGTGCAGTCGGCACACACGGTATGCGAACGTACACGCACCTCGAACGGAGATACCAGGCTGCTCACAAAATTGAATTGCCCCAGCGGACAGACGTATTTGCAAAAGGGGGCACCGTCGAACACCGCATCGAGGAGAAGCGCAGCGGCGAAATAGGCCACAACGAGCCACGCCGTCCACCAGGGTGTGCTCCACAAATCGTAGCGTTCGTAGATGAAGAGAAAAAGGACGAAGAGCGTTACGGCGACCCACTTGTTGCGCAACCGCGCCGGCCAATGACGTGTAGGCTGGACGAAGCGGCGCACGAGGTTACGCGGCAACATAAAAGGGCATGCCATGCAGAACGCGTTGCCAAAAACAAGCAATGCCAGAACCACAAACCCCCGATAATGCAACCAGGGCAAAATCGTGGCCAGATTGCGTGGCGCCAGCGGCGACCCTGTCAACCCATCCCACACGATTACCAGCGCCACCAGGAAAAGCGGCACTTGCATCACGGTGCGTGCATGCCGCCAGCGCCAAAAGCGTCCCAAGAGGGGCGTTTTCAGCAAGTCGAAGGCCACCGCCTTATTCACCGCGCTTCACCTCTGGCAACGGAAGTTCCAATTCGACCGTTTCGCCGCTCTCCAAGGTGACTTCGACGATCGCAAACCATTCCCCAGGCATCGTCAATTCGATGACACCCTCATAGACGCCGGGGGCGGTTTCGGTCAGAGAGGCGATCGATGGTTCCATCCCCGCGTGGTTCATGTTGCCAATGACTTTCACCTGTGCACCAACCACAGGGGTGTTGTCCACGTGTGAAAGTTGCACACGCACATCGTTTGTTCCCACCGTGCCCGGCATGATGCTCAAATTCGCCAGGACGGATGCACTATTTTCCCTTCGCGCACAAGCCACTGTCAGCCCAAGCAAAAACAAAATGGCCAGGAACATTCGTTTTGGCATCAGCATGTTTCTCCCACTGTTGGTTGCAGACATTTCGATGAGGCTATGTTCTAGTGCGAACGAGCAAATTGGCAAGATTGGTTTCGAGAGCCCCAAAAGGTGAAACGACCTCGTGGATGAAGCCGTTTCTGAAAGGAGGAGAAGGATGCCGCCTGCGGCTACCCTTCCGAAACAGTGCCCGCCTTCACCATCTCGGTTGCGTTGTCGAGCACATCCAGCGACGCACGCAAGCGAATATCGCCCGCCGAACGCCCTACTAGGATTTCGAATGTCCCCGGCTCCACCACCCATGCTTCTTTCTTGTCATCGTAGAAGGCAAAAGCATCGGAGCGCAGGTGAATGGTAACCGTGCGCGTTTCGCCCGCTTCCAGAGCGACTTTGGCAAACCCTTTCAGTTCTTTTGGGGGACGTGCCAGGCTTGCTTCGACATCCCGCACGTAGACTTGTACGACTTCTTGCCCCGGACGTGGGCCGGTATTTGTGATGGTCACATCCACATCCACCCCCTCGCCTACGGCAATCTGATTGGCGGCCAGTTTCATCGCATCGTACGAGAAGGTGGTGTAGGACAAGCCATGCCCAAACGGGAACAGGGGCTCGACTTCTTTTGCGTCGTAGTAGCGATAGCCCACGTAGAAGCGTTCGCCATAGTACACACGCCCGTTTTCGCCGGGGTAGTTGATATACGCAGGCGCATCGTGCAGCCGTTTGGGGAACGTTGTCGGCAGGCGCCCACCGGGGTCGGCTTCACCAAAGAGCACATCGGTAATGGCGTTGCCCATTTCCTGCCCCAGGTACCAGACCTGCAAAACGGCTTTGACTTTGTCAAGCCAGGGCATATGGACGGGCGAACCGGTGTTGACCACCACAATGGTGTTGGGGTTGGCGTCGGCTACCCGTTCTACCAATTCATTCTGGTTGCAGGGCAAGTCCATGCTTTCGCGGTCATGGCCTTCGCTTTCCCACTCCGGCGTCAGCCCAACGAACACTAGGGCGGCATCGGCTTCGCGGGCCAGCGCAACAGCTTCACCAATGGGATCGGCGGGCTGTGGCGGCAAGACACCCAGGCGAATGGTGCGCCAGCGCCCACCTGGCACCACAGCAAAGTCCACACGGAAGGGATACGCCCGCCCGGCTTCCAGATCGACTGCCACTTCTTCCTGCCGCCAGGGCACGCTGACCGTCCCATCGAAGTTTTGGGGTTGCACTTCTGGGGTGTATTCCCACCAATCGAGCAAGGTTTTTCCGTCGAACTCGAAGCGGCCGCGTCCCACAGTCGCCATGGAGAAGACGTAGGTTCCACTGACAGGCGGTGTCCACGTGCCACTCATCGTCAACGAGAACGAGTGCAAATCGAATTCGGAAATTCGTTCACCAAACCAGGCGAGTTGTGTGCCACCTGCCAGGAAGACTTTGGACGGCTCGCCGGCACGTTCGGTGTTCGCATACTGACGGACAGTTACCTTGCCCGGCGTTCCGTCCTCGGCACGCAAACCAGCGGGGTCGAGCAAGGGGAAGCTGCGATGCAACGCGGGACCCGGCGCATAGGTGATGTCGAACGCCTTGCCATAGCGTTCGCGCATCGCATCGAGCGGTTGCACCACATAGTGCGGGTTGACTTCGGAGCTACCTCCCCCCTGGAATGCCACATCACTGGCCGGACGGCCAATGACCGCCAGGCGCGGAAACCGTGTTGGGTTGAGTGGGAGCACGTTGTCGTCATTCTTCAGCAGCACAATGGCTTCGCGCCCGGCGCGGCGGATGATGTCGTGGTGGCGCGGGTTGTCGATCGAACGCTCTTCGTTCGGTGGAGAGTTGTCGAATGCGCCAACACGTTCGAGCGTGCGCAACAAGCGGCGTACCTTGTCATCGATATCTGCCTCGGTGATATCACCACGTTTCAAAGCCGCTTTCACCTTTTCGGGCGCCATCCAGCGAGCAGGTCCGGGCATCTCCAAGTCCAGGCGTTCCAGGGGAACACGGTCGCTGTAGGTGCCATACCAGTCGGACAGCACCAATCCATCGAAGCCCCATTCGTCTTTCAAAATGTCGAACAGGTGGCTGTTTTCGCTGGCATACACCCCATTGACACGGTTGTAGGCGGTCATCAATGTCCAAACACCCGCCTCTTGCACAGCAACTTTGAATGGTGGCAGGTAGAGTTCGCGCAACGTGCGCTCATCCACTTCGGCACTAATCGAAAAGCGCTCGAATTCCTGGTCGTTACAGACGTAATGCTTGATACACGCTCCTACTCTCTGGCTTTGCACACCCTGAATGTATGCCACAGCCATACGCGCCATCAGGAAGGGGTCTTCGGAAAAACATTCGAAGTTGCGCCCCGCCAGCAGGTGACGATGCATGTTGACCGTGGGGCCCAGCAAGACATGTGCCCCCTTGGTTTTGACTTCTTCGGCCAACGCTTCGCCGATTTCGCGCACCATATCGGGATTCCAGGTCGCCCCCATCGCTGTTCCAACAGGGAAGCTCGCCGACGTTTGCGAGCGGACATCCTTTTGCGTGTCGCGCACCCCATTCGGGCCATCGGTGACTTTCAGTGTAGGGATACCGAGGCGTTCAATGCGATGTGTTTGCCAGGTGTCGGCACCCGCCAGCAACTTGATTTTTTCGTCGAGTGTGAGTGATTGCAACAGTGTTTCGATTTTGTGTTCCATCAGGTACTCCCCTTCCATTCGATTGGCAATCGATTCAGAGCATGCCCTTGCTCTGCATCCGCTTGCGCATAGCGCAACGGTGCGGGCGTTTTTGTGGATAGCGCCATAGCAGGCTGTTGCCGTGGTCCGAGACCACTGTGGGGGGCTCGCCTGCCCCCCCCCACATGCTCCACCACCTAACGCCACACGCACAATGAAAAGTGCACGTCGAACCGCTATTCCACCCTTTATTTTTCAACCCCTGTCATCACAACGCCTTGCATGAAGACACGCTGCGCGAAGAAGAAGACCATCAATGGAATGACCGCCGAAATCAGCGAAGCAGCCTGAATGAGATTGGTTGATTGCGAATACAGGTTGTTGAATTCGGTCAACCCCACCGTAATGGGGTACTTGTCTGGGTTGCCAGCCAAGTAAATCAACGGCCCAAAGAAGTCGTTCCATGCCCAGAAGAAGTGGAAGAGCGCGACAGCCGTCAATGCCGGCTTCGACATAGGCAAGATAATCGAAAGGAAGATGCGGAGCGGGTTCGCGCCGTCAATCATTGCCGCTTCGTCCAGGTCGCGGGGAATAGTGAGGAAAAACTGCCGCAGCAGGAAAACGTTGGTGCCCCACGAGAAAAAGGTAGGGATGATGAGCGGCTTCCATGTTCCCACCCAGCCAATGCGGAAGAACACATAATACGTGGGAATCAGCGTCACAGCGCCGGGTAAAATGACCGTCGAAAGCATCATCATGAACAGGATCTGCTTGCCCGGAATGCGAAAACGTGCGAATCCATACGCCACCAGTGACGCCGACATAACGGCCCCAAATGTGGTAATACCAGCATACATCAACGTGTTACGCAGCAAGAGAGGGAAATCGATGGTATCCCACGCACGTTTGAAGTTCTGCCACTGTGGGGCAAACACCCAATCGCGTTTCAACTTGCGCCAATTGCCTTCCCATTCAATAGGACCTTGCTCTGGGTTTTCGATATCAATCAACAATCTCGCTTTGCGCCCTTTTTTGTAGAGCGCCATGCGCTTGACGTTCCCATCAATCGGCACAAGATAGACTTCGTATTCTTTGCCCTCATATTCAAACGTACGCGCCAGCGCTGGCCACCACGGCGCCCCCGTCTCGGTAATCTGGTTGTTCGTTTTGAGCGCGGTCGTGACACCGTATGCCATGGGAATCAGAAAGGCCACCAACAAGATGAGCGTCGCCCCCGTGAGAAACACGTTCAGCAACCATTCACGGGTGCGCTTGGAGAACCGTGGCTGGGCGTACACCTGTGCCCTTTTCTGCTCTGTTGTGTAAGTACCGGATTCTGCTGCCATCTTACCGCTCCTCTGCCGCATAAAGACCCAGTAGCGTGCTGACCCAAACAAGATGATCGTAATGACGAGGGCAACGATGAACATCAACCACGCCAGGGTCGCCGCGTACCCCATGTTGAAAAACGCAAACGCTTGCTTGTAAAAGTAAATCATGTAAAAGCGCGTTTTTCCTTCTGGGAAACCAGAGCCACCATTCAAGACGAAGGGGACGAGGAAGTATTGCAATGCACCAATCACGCCCAACACCAGCTGGTAGAAAATAACCGGTGTCACCATGGGGATCGTGATTTTGTATAACTTCTGCCACCAGTTCGCCCCGTCGATCTCTGCGGCTTCATACAGCTCCGAGGGAACCCCTTGCAAACCAGCGAGGAAAACAATCATGGCATTTCCAATTCCCCATAAGCCCAACATGGTATATGCGATATAGACAAGATCGGGATCGGCAAGCCAACGCAATCCATTGTGCCCGGTTGCATCGAACCCTGTGAGTTTCTCGATAATCACGTTGATCCAGCCGGTTTGCTCGTTGAGCACGCCACTCCAAATAAGCACAGTCGCAACCAGCGGAATCATGGTGGGCATGTAAAAGAGTGTGCGGTACATGCTTTTGCCAATGACATGCTTGGAATTCAACAAGAGGGCAATGAACAAAGCCGAACCCAGATGAACGGGCAAGGAAATAAGCGCAAACTGAATTGTACGCCAAAATGACAACCAGACTTCTTCGTCTTCGAACAAAACACGCCGCCAGTTTTCCAAACCAATGAATTTCGCCTGGTCGGGAACAGCCGGATTGAAGTCGTACAATGAAAATCCAAACGAAGCAATCATCGGAAACAAATAAAAGAGCAAAAATCCAATTATCCACGGGCTGAGAAAGAAAAGCCCCCACCACATTTCTTTCCGTTCCAGCGGCGACATAGGCCGTTTCCGTGCCTGCCGCAAGGACGAAAACGTCGCTCGGATATCTTCTACCATTGCCATTGTCAACTCCTTTTCCGTGTTGCCCACGAGTGGGGCTTGTGCCACTCCTGGTTGGAGTGGCACAAGCCCATCAGGAGGAAAAGATCGTCCCCCGCCTGCTCACTCACGATTGGCGTCGAAAATCTTCTGCAGGTCCTCAATCAATGCGTCGATTTCGGCATCCACATCCAGGTCCGGTGTGTTCGACAGCTTGTCCCAGAATTCGTTCAGGCGATCCGAGGTTTCCTGATAGCCGGGCACCCAACTTTCGTGGTTGGGGTTGTCGGCATACGCCACGGCTTCACGCACCACGTCCCAGTTGATGTCGGTCTTGTCGGGGAAGTTGGCTTCCTGGTACTGCTGGAAGAACGAATCTTGCAGGGAGATACGCGCTGGCATCCCACCGTAGATATTGAGGAGTTCAGGCGCATGTTCTTTGCTGAGCATGTAGGTGAGCACTTCGAAGGCTTCGTCCGGCGTCAGGCAACCTTTCAGAATACCAAAGGTATCAGCGTGCATCTTGGCGGTAATCTTGCCATTGTAGGCTGGGGTTGCTGCCAGGTTCCAGTCAAAATCGGCATCACCCAATGCCCACGGCGCGACGTACCAGAGGTGGATGTGAATCATTCCCATGTTGCCTGAGGAGAACGGACCACCAGGGCCTTGCAGGAATTCGGCACCACTATACGGCCCGTTGGGGATGAACCAATCATTCCACATACCGTCGTAGTACCACTTCCAGGCTTCGCGCCACTGTTCCGGCACCTGGGCGTTGCCGTTTTCATCCACCAGCGAGCCGGCGCCAAAGAAGGTGCCAATACCACGCGCGTCAGTCCACTGGTTCATCCACCCAAACTGCACAATGTTTTCGGGATCGAACGCATCAGATGTGGAGTCTTCACCATTGATATCGACGGTCAGTTTGTTGGCCAGTTCGGTGAGGATTTCGATGTTCCATTCGCGTTCTTCGCCGTTTTCATCGATGTAGGGTTCACCATGGCGTGCCGGCGGATAGGGCAAACCCGCTTCGTCGAAGAGGTCTTTGTTGTAGATCACAAACGAGGGATAGATGGCGAAGGGAATTCCCAACTGCCCCTCTTCCTTCACTTCATAGAACTTCACCAATAGCGGGGTCGAAGTCGCTCATGTCGTAGTTGTACTTCTCGATGAGTGGTTGCAAGTCCAGCCAGGCGCCCTTGAACGTATCACGCCCACGAATACCAACCGGACCAACAATGCAAGGCGCGTTACCAGCGGCAATCTGCGTTGCCAACGCATCATAGGCTGCGTCGTTATCGACAATTTCGAGCACCAATTCGATCTTGTCCTGGCTTTCGTTGAAGCGTTTGACGAATTCTTCTTGGGGCGGAATGGCACCTTCATCTGTCCCAGCGCCAAGCCCAACGAACCAGCGCACTTTCACCCGCTCCCCACCGCCGGATGATTCTTCTGCCGGTGCTTCGGTCGGTTCAGCAGTGGGCTCTTCCTGCGCTTGTTCTTCCTGGGGCTGCTCTTCCTGCGCAGACGCCTCAGCAGCAGGCTCTTCTGTGACAGGTGCACTTTCTTTTCCAGCGCCACAGGCCGCCACCCAGAACAACATCACAAAGAGCATCAAGGTGAGCAAAAGTTTCTTCTTCATACGAACAATCCCCCTTTGTTTTGTTCAGGTTGCCAGCAAACAACGGATCAACGCCTTCTCACAACATGACAGCACTCCGTCATTTGGTGCAGATCTCACCCCCTTCTTTGTGAAAGCGCTTTCATAACGCTCACAAAAAATATCGTACCCGAATGCCCTGTCAGATCTTTGGCCTAAATCGTTGCACCACACGAGGAACGCACAACCAATTCAGTTCCCAATACCACTCGGCGCGGCGGCGTGGGACCGTTTTCGATGATATCGAGAAGCACCTCCACAGCCCGAGCACCAAAACGCAGAATTGGCTGGCGAATGGTTGTCAATGGCGGCGTTGTTGACTGCGCAATCGGCAAGTCGTCATACCCGACGACGGCGATATCACGCGGCACCCGTTTTCCAACTTCGCGAATGGCACGAAGCGCCCCAACTGCCATGCCGTCAGAGGCCACAAAGACCGCATCGGGGTCCAGCGGCAACAGGCGTCGCATGGCGTAGTAGCCCCCCATCTCGGTGAAATCGCCTTCCACAATCAACTGTTCGTCCACCGGCAAGCCACGCTCGCGCAATGCCTTGCGGTAGCCATCCAGACGGTCGATCCCAGTCGAGGTTGTGAGTGGCCCCGTGATCGTCGCCACACGTCTCCGCCCCAACTGAAGCAAATGAACCGTCGCCTGATACGCCCCAGCGACGTTATCAACGTCAATATAGCTCACATTCAAGGGGGCAACCGGTCGCCCAGCGAGCAAAAAGGGCACCTCGCCCTCCATGACACGCATCAGAACTTCATCTTGCAGGTGGGTGGATTGGACGATAATACCATCCACCAACCCTTTGCGCGTCAGGCGCGGAATCATTCGACGCTCATCTTCGACAGTGTAGAAGAGAAAGAGAGAGAGCGTGTAGTCGTGAGCGTTGCACGCCCGCGCAATTCCTTCTGTCACACGCGCAAAGTAGGGGTCAGAGAAGAAGGTATGCACAGTGCGTGGAATCACGAACCCCAAAATGCCTGTACGCTGTGTGGCCAATGAACGTGCAGCCAAGTTCGGCTGATAGCCTGTTTCTTCGATGATTTTCAGCACGCGCTGGCGGATTTCATCGCGCACATAGGGGTGGTTGTTCAACACGCGCGAGACCGTTGCAGGTGAGACACCGGCTTTTCTGGCGATATCAGCAATGACTCCACTGCAAAAAGGGGGGAAGGGGGAGCGCAACGTGAGCGGGAGAGGGGGGTTTTACCACCAAAACCCAGGTTGAGGTGAGAGCATGTTTCGAAAGAACACCGGGCATCTGCAACAACCGCTCTTCAGCCATGTGGACGAGCTGC
>WFOS01000039.1 GCA_015487975.1 Ardenticatena sp. | reverse complement strand
CGCGCGAGAAGCGGTCAACACCAGCACGGCATAAGCCCAGCGTTCCAATCCCGTTCTCCCCGCCCCAAGATCATCAGCAACGGCGTGACGGGGTGGCGCCCGAAACCAGGACGCGCTGAGCGCATGTTGGCGTCCATTCACCCGTCTATTTCCAGATCGACGGCGCCAGCGCAGCGAGGGATACAAACGCACCCCGCCTGACCTCGGGAGGCACGCGCGCCTGACGTTACTTCAAGGTGCGACGCACCTCCCGAGCATTCTCCAGCGATTGCTCCACCAGGCTGCCCGGCAAAAAAAGGCCAAACTTCAGGAACACCCCCATGTCAGGGGCGTTCCTGTTTCAGCGTGTTCGCTTTTGACGCCTCTGCTGCCGCCAATCACCAGATGGAATGCGAGGATAGCGAGCAGCAATACGCGGATTGCCCCAATACACCCACGCCTCCACGATTGGGCCACAACATGGTGTGATCACGGTAGCATGTTCGCGGGTATACAATCCCTCGGCCACGCCCTCGTATTCATCCAGGCGCGCCAGTGCCTCATGGGCGCATTCCGGGCGTAACCAGACAACCTCGCCGATCACCCGTCCAACGCCACGTACCGCCATGGGATATGCGCCAGCATCGTGCAGGACGGCGCCGGGCAACACCGCCGACATGGTTTGTTCTACGTCGATGAAGGGGCGTATGCGCCGATGGTTCGGCTGATCGCTCAACAACGTGCCATACACGAAGAGATACATCGCTCCTCCTCTCACAGACCGTCTGTCCAGCAACGCATCGCTACTCCGTCGATCGCAACACCTGGCGAATGTGGCGCACCACGTTCGCCACCTCGGGCATCGTTTCGTCTCGTGGGGAGGGAAGCACCACCGGGATATCGGCACGTACACGGCCAGGGCGTTTGCTCAACACGACCACGCGCTCGGCCAGCCGCACGGCTTCGGGGACATTGTGCGTCACCCACAGCACGGTGGGACGGAAGGTCTCCCACATGCGCAAGAGATCTTCCGACAATCGTTCACGCGTCAATTCGTCTAGGGCGGCAAAGGGTTCATCCATGAGCCACAAGCGTGTGCCTGTGGCCAGTGTACGCGCCAACGCCACCCGCTGCTGTTGACCACCGCTCAACGTTTGGGGAGAGGCGTTGGCATACTCGCTCAATCCCACCATTTCCAACAGGGTTTCCGGATCGGGGGATGAGCGGTTCGCGCCAGGGTTGACACGCAGTGGCAAACGCACGTTGTCCAGCACTGTTGCCCACGGGAACAAAGCGGGCTGTTGTGCCATCCAGGCAATGGCTTTTTGGCGGCGTGCTTCACGTGGGGGACGACCATCGAGCAACACTTTGCCAGATGTTGGGGGGAACTGATCGGCGATGAGCCGCAAGAGGGTAGACTTGCCACACCCACTTGGCCCGACCAACGCCACGAACTGCCCCGACGGGATATGCAACGTCATCGGGCCAACTGCGGCTTCGTGTTCTCCCGTGAATGTTTTGGAAACCTCAATCAAATCCACACGCATGGCATCTGCCGAACATCAATCGCTTTCCCAAGGGCGCAGCTCATTCCCCTCCGTTGTCAATGCTCATGGCTCCCTGCAATTGCAAAAAGCGCAAAATATCGTTGCGGCGCACAACCCCCAAAATCGCCCCTGTATCATCCACCACAGGCACCTGATGCACATCGTGCCTGGCCATCAATTCCAACGCCCGCCAGAGCGAATCATCTGGCTTGACTGTGAGCAACGCCTCAAAAGGCGTCATCACATCGACGACACGTTTGGTCGCCCGCTGCGAGGCCGGCACACGCTGGACATCGCTCAGTGTGACAATGCCAATGGGGCCTTGCTGCGGATCACGCACGAGGAAGGCACGTTGCCCCGTGTTCAAAATCGTATCTGCAAGGACATCCAGCGTCAGGTAGGGGACCACTACGGGCAAGGTTGTATGCATCAAGCGCTGCACGGGAACAGGCTCCAGCGCCCGCCGCGTTTCTACTGCCTGCAATGTGCCGCGTGCCGCACTCAAAACGAACCAGCCGATGAAAGCCAGCCACACCCCATCGAACACTTGCCCGCGAAACACCAAAATACCGCCCCCGATGATGAAAAGCCAGGCCAGTCCTTCCCCAACGGTTGTAGCCACCTGTGTCGCCCGCCGATACGAGCCAGTCAGCGCCCAGACGATACTCCGAAAAATACGCCCACCATCCAGCGGAAAACCCGGCAGCAGGTTGAACACGGCCAGCAGAACATTGATGACGCCGATATAGCGCAAAACGGCATGCACTGTTTGCACAGGAAACAACCACCAGAAAACAACCCACCCTACAAAAAGCGAGGCAACGCCTATGAGCATGCTTGTCAGTGGCCCGACAATGGCAACCAAAAACTCGTAGAGTGCTCGTGGCGGCTCTTCTTCGATTTCAGCAATTCCACCAAAAATAAAAAGTGTGATACCACGTACTCGCAGCCCCAGCACCAACGAGACCAAACTATGCGCCAATTCGTGCAACAAGACCGACAGGAAAAAGAGCAAACTCGTGATGAACGCCGTCACCCAATACGTGGTGAGAGACCAGCGGGGATACAAATTCGGAAAATAGCTGGCAGCCAGTGAGTAGGTCACGAGGGCAAAAACAATCAACCACGAACCATCCAGGTAGATGGGAATACCAAACAGGCGAGCAATACGCAAGCGATTTCCCAGCATGCTTCCTCTCTCGATTGAGTACCAGGATTGAGCAAAGCGAGCAGCATCTTACCTACACAGCCAGCAGCAGCAAATGCTGAACAAAAAACCCCGAAGGCACCTTCGGGGTTTTCGAGAACCTGATTGGGTTCATGTGCGAGTGGGGACGGGGAGACTCGAACTCCCACGCCTTGCGGCACATGATCCTAAGTCATGCGCGTCTGCCAATTCCGCCACGTCCCCAGGCGGGCGAGAGTATACTCAACTCGCGCCAGCCGCCAAACAACCAGAGGTCAGGATTTCTTTTCCGCCTGTTCAGCCTCATACGTGAGGATGATGGCTTCGGCAATTTCACGCATCGGGCGACGTGTGTTCATGCTCATCTTCTGAATGCGGCGGAACGCTTCGGCCTCCTTCAAACCGTCACGATCCATCAAAATACCTTTGGCGCGATCAACGAGTTTGCGGGTTTCTAGTGCTTCCTTCAAGTCTTGCACCTGTGCTTCCAGCTCGCGGAACTCGCGGAAACGCTCCATTGCCACCTCGATAACCGGCGTCAAATCGCTTTCGCGGAACGGCTTGATGAGATAGCCGACCACGCCGGCTTCCTTGGCTTGCTCGATCAAATCTCGCTGGCTGAAGGCCGTCAACAAGACAACTGGCGCAATGCGTTCCTCGGTCAAAAGACGCGCTGCTTCGATGCCATCCATGTCCGGCATCTTGATATCCATGATGACAATATCGGGCTTCAACTCGCGTGCCAGTCGCACCGCATCACGACCGTTGCTGGCTTCTCCCACCACAAGGTACCCCAGTGAGGTCAACATCTCTTTGAGGTCCATGCGAATAATCGATTCATCGTCAGCAATTACGACACGTTTGCGAGTCATAAGATCGTCCTCCCCACGTACTTTGATTTAGAAGTCATCATCATGTTGCGGTAAAGCCTTCGGAAACCGCACAAACGCTGTTGCACCTTCCGCTTCTGGATTGTTTTCCAATCGGAACATCCCTCGCAAATCTTGTTGTACCACAGTGCGAACGATTTGCAACCCCAGGCTACTGCTTTGTTCGATATCAAAATCTGGCGGAAGCCCGGCACCGTCATCGCGTACCTGCAGCACCACATCATGCCCTTCATCTTCTAAAACAACCACCACCTCGCCCTGGTCACGCCCTTCGAAGCCATGTTCTAGGGCATTGAGCAACAACTCGTTGATGACCAACGCACAAATCGTTGTCTGTTGCGGCGCAAGGAAGATGGAAGCGCCTTCGACGCGGAAGGTGATGCGTTGTGCTCTATCGATGACCCCTTCACGCATCTGGCTGGTGATACGCATGGCCACATCGCGCAAGTTGATCGAAATACCTTCGTGCTGCGAAAGGAATTCATGCACAACGGCAACACTGAGAATACGATTGATGCTTTCTTGCAAAATCTGGCGTGCCTGGGGGTCATGCACGCGCCGCGATTGCATGCGCAACAATGACGCAATGGTTTGCAGGTTGTTCTTCACGCGGTGGTGAATTTCTTGCACCATCGCACGCTGGACAGCCTGCTGTTCGGCTTTGCGACGCGCGCTAGTGGCATCATGAATGGCCATGAGCACCACACGCCGTTTCCATGGCCCCACAGGTGTTGGCTGCCATTGGCGCACGGGCCAGCGCATACGCCAGCGTGGCCCCACAATCGGAATCACCTTGCGAACCCAGATACGGTCGCCTTCCTGACGCTCTTCTTCGAACGGCAACCGTTGTTCAAAAGCCCGCGCCACCAGTTCGGGGTCGGCAGTGTGGAGTTCTTCGACGCTTCGCCCCACCAACTCCTCGGTGTATTGCAAGCGACGGTAGAGATGGCTGCCCAACCCACTCAGGTAGATGATGCGTCCATGCTCATTGACCACCATCAAACCATCGGTTTCACGAAAGGGGGACATATCTTGCAAGCCTGCCAGCCGCCCGCGAATGAGCATATCGCGCAAATCATAGAGTGTGCGGCGGAAGACCCAGGAACGCGTCAGGTGGCGTTCAAACTCGATCAAGCTTTTTTCGATGACAAGCACACCTACAATGCGCCCCTGATCGAAGATAGGCACCGCTTCTTGCATAATGTGCGAACGAAAGCCCTGTTGTTGGCGCGGGCGAATGCAAGGGCGTCCGTGCATCGCAGCCTCATCCAGGGCTTCTTGCTCGCCAGGCGCAACAACCTGCCCAACCTGGGAAGATGGATGAACAGGGGGCACCGAGTGGGGAAGTGCATGTTCGATTGCCAAAAAAGAGCCGCCAGGTTGCACTTCGTACAAAATGACATCGGCGCGATTCAAATCGGCGAAAAGTGGCAAACCCGCGGCAACTGCCTGCAACGTATCGGTCACCGTACTTCCTCGTCGGCGCAAGTGGTTGGTTGTATTTACGATATTGTATTCAATCCATCAAACGGTTTCAAAGCCAGAACCACGCCCGTTTCAGGTCGCTCCTTTCCTATTGCGATACAAAGAGGGATCAACAACCTCAACCATAGCCTGTACATTCAAATGCCCACCCAAAAAGGCGTTGACTTCTTCGGCAAACGGTTGCGGGTTTGCAACCATCTCGCCGTAAGGCACATAGAGCACCTCCATGTGTGGTTGTTGCGACAACCACGCTTCAATATGGGCCAGATGGCGTGTGTAGAGTTCGCGCAGTTTTTCATCGTCCTGTTCGTCGGGGTCATGCCCACGGCGAATGAGCATTTTGCGTTGCGACCGCAATACTTCTTCCAAATCACGCCGCATAAAGATGATTTTGTAGCGGTGCGTGTCGGGAAGGTGTTGCAGCAAAACGGAAATGATTTTGACGGCTTTGCCTTGCGCTTCTGGTACCCAGGCAGTATCCCCTTTGGGAAGCGCCTTGACGCGCTCGAACTCGTAATAGCCTTTGGGGTTGTCCTCGTCGGCTTGACGGATATTGTCTACCAGCAATGGCAAACCACCTGCGGCTAGCATCTTCATCATCATGGACGTACCAGAACGGGGCAACCCGGACACGACGGTAATGAAGGCATCCGTAGGGCGTTCTGGTTCACGCCGAAAAAAACGTTGCAATACGTTCACCATACGTGCACTTCTCCTGTTCATTCTCCATGCAATTCTGGCCGTGCCGGACTAAAAGCATCGACAACTTTGGCTCCTTCCGGACCGGCCTTCGCAGCGTGGGAGACATTGGCGGGCACAACGACCAGTTCACCGGGACGTAAAGTGCGTGTTTCGCCATCAAGTGTGAAAATGAGGCTGCCTTCGATCACAATCGTGGTTTGCTCAGCAGGGTGGCTATGTTCGGGGACAACGGCATGTGGCTGGAATTCAACCACAGTGACCGTCATCTGATCGCCCCAAAAACTGCGAAAGACAACGCCAGGTGCCAAATCACGGGGGGCACGCTCAGCAAGACAGTAAAACGGCATACGCACGCTCCTTTCGTCATTGCTCGCTTTCAGCCTTTCCGTATTCTATCGTGCAATCCAATTCTGGCAATGAATGGAACGGCAGCATACTTTTCCAAGCAGCGCGCACATCCCATTTGACAAATCTCCAAAAGGGTGTATGGTCCATCTCGTTGGATGCAGTACTCAGGAGTTTCAGTACAGCGCCGGCATCAGCCGGCTGTTTTGTTTTCTGGCCCCCACGTACTTCGTCCCACGTTTTACCAAGTTTCCATCCAAAAGGAGCAAGTCTTATGAGCAACCGTCATCGTGGAACCGTCAAGTGGTTCAACCGTGAAAAAGGGTATGGTTTCATTACCCCTGACAATGGGAGCCGCGACATTTTCGTCCATTACAGCGCTATCGAAGGCGACGGCTTCCGCAATCTCGATGAAGGCGAAATCGTCGAGTTCGACATTGGGACGAGCGACAAGGGGCCTCGCGCGGTCAATGTGAGTCGTGCGTAATACCGAACGCTCACAAACGCCTCCGCTTTGCGGGGGCGTTTTTTGTTGCTGGTGATGACCCAAAACGTGGTGGGGGATGGGAAGAGACGAGATGGAGCGTGGAAAAAGCAAGCCAGAGGCGCCCCAGGCCTCGAAGAGGGCGTGCTGGACGCTCGGTTCTGGCTGCGAAACGTCTCAGCTTGGCGTCTCGGCTTGGGAGGAAAACCAATGCGCATACACCGAGGCCGTGAT
>WFOS01000038.1 GCA_015487975.1 Ardenticatena sp. | reverse complement strand
TGGTCCTTGGGGTGGCGGCGGTGGTGAACATCCGTCGGCTGCACCGTTATCGGCACGCGCGGCCCGGGAGCGATGTACGTCCACGTTCGGCCACCACCCAGGTCGAACAGCGGAGGAAAAAGCAAAAAAGCGCGTTGGAGGAGGCGGTTTTTGCTTTGAAGCGGCATCTGCGTCGTTTTCGCTCTTCTGGGCTCGTCCCGCAGCCTCCGCTTCGACCGTACGTATGGGCTACGTAACGCCCCCCTTTTTGCAGGAGAGTCAGCAATACGAAGCGGGCGCTTGTTCATGAAAGCGTTTTCCTTCATCTATGAAAGCGCTTTCAGTATGCGGCGTCAGTATACAAAATCACTGACCGCTTGTCAAGAGGGTTTTGCCTGATACCCTCTTCCCCACTTTGTGCTACAATCTTCTTTGTGCAAATTGCTGCCTGACACCTCGAATGTCAGGTTTTGTATGCGAGATACGGACAGGAACCAACATGGAACAATGAAGACCAAACTCGACACCAAGTCCATCGAAACCCTGGAACTTCCCAAAATCCTCGAACAGGTGGCCAACCTCACCGCCTTCTCGGTGGGGCGTGAACGTGCCTTGCAATTGATGCCCATCGACGATCGTGAAACTGTCCAGCGTCGCTTGGCAGAAACGCGCGAAGCTCGCGATTTGCTGGCACGCCACCCGAACGCTCGTATTGGCGGCGCCCGCGATATTCGCGAACAAGTGGAACAGGCGCAAAAGGGCGCTGTGCTTTCCCCCGCCACATTGCTCGATATTCGTCAGACAATTCTTGCAGGGCGACGCTTACGTTCGCTCATCGTGCGCCATCGCGAACACTACCCATCGCTGGCGCGGATCGCCGAACGCATCGAACCATGTGAAGCCCTGGATGAAGCCATTGCCAGCACGATCGACGAAAACGGCGACGTGCGCGATGACGCCAGCCCCAAATTGCGGCAACTGCGTCGCGACATTGCCCTGGCACACGACCGCCTGCTTGAAAAACTGCGCCGCATCATCAACGACCCTCACATGCAACGCTGGTTGCAGGAACCCATCATCACCCAGCGGGGCGACCGCTACGTCATCCCCGTCAAGGTTGAACACAAAGGGCGTGTGCGGGGCGTTGTGCACGACCAATCGGCGTCGGGGGCAACGGTCTTCATCGAACCGCTCGAAACGCTCGACCTCAACAACCAGTGGCGCGAATTGCAGATTGCCGAACAGCACGAAGTCGAACGCATTTTGCGCGAACTGAGCGCCCTCGTCGCTGAGAATGGCGACGAGCTCATCTGGTCTGTGGACGCCCTCGCGGACCTCGACGTGGCATTCGCCAAAGCCGAATATGCCGACCGATTGCGTGCCATCGAACCCGATCTGAGCGACCCTGCGACGCCACCCGACGACCGGCCGCTGGTGGAACTGCGTCAGGCACGCCATCCCTTGCTCGATCCTGATATGGTTGTGCCTATCGATGTCTGGCTTGGACCTGACTTTCGCATCCTCGTCATCACAGGGCCGAACACGGGGGGCAAAACGGTCACGCTCAAAACGGTGGGATTGCTCACGCTCATGACCATGTGTGGTCTGCACATTCCCGCCGCAGAAGGTTCGCGCATTGCCCTGTTCGACAACGTCTTTGCCGACATTGGCGACGAACAAAGCATCGAACAGAGCCTTTCCACCTTCTCGTCACACATGACCAACATCACACGCATTTTGCGCCAAGCAACATCTTCCAGCCTGGTTCTGCTGGATGAAGTCGGGGCGGGCACCGACCCTGTTGAAGGGGCCGCATTGGCGCAAGCCTTGCTCATGCACCTGCTGGAACGGGGCATTTGGGCAGTTGTGGCCACCCATTACAGCGAACTGAAAGTGTGGGCGCACAGTACGCCTGGCGTCCAGAACGCCAGTGTCGAATTCGACCTGGAAACGCTGCGCCCCACTTACCACCTGCGTATCGGCCTGCCAGGGCAATCCAACGCCATCGCCATCGCCCAACGTCTTGGCTTGGACCCTGCCATCATCGAGCAGGCGCGTGCGCTGCTCTCGTCGCATGATATCGAACTCGAAGCCCTGCTTGCCGATATCAAAGCCTCGCGCGATACCGCCGAAGCCGAGGCCGAGCGCATTCGCCACGAACGCGAAGCCCTGGAACGAACACGCCGCGACCTGGAACGCCGTCTGGCAGAACTCGAACACGAGCGCATTCAGTTGCTCAACCAGGCTCGCGAAGAAGCCCGCCGTGAACTGGAAGCCGTGCGTGCCCACATTCGCGACGTGATGAAGCGCTTGGCACGCTATGCTACCTATCAGGAAGAACTCCGTGCCATTCGCAACGAAATCGACCGGATCGAAAAAGAAGAATTGGCGCCGCTCAAAGCGCCCCCTCTCCCCGACGAAACGCCTGATGACGAACCAATACCCGACCGCCCCATCCAGGTGGGCGATACGGTGTGGGTGCCTGCGCTAGGGCGTACAGGCGAAGTGATTGCGCTGGATGCGGGGCAGGCCGAAGTGGCGGCTGGTGCATTCCGTCTGCGCGTGAACGTGGACGACCTGCAATTGCGCCCCCAAAAGAGAGCCACTGCATCTGCTATGCCGCTCCCTGCCCCTCCACCACCCCGCCGTGTCGCCGAGACGCCGCTTGAACTCGACCTGCGTGGCATGACGGTGGATGATATGCTCCCCGTCCTCGACAAATACCTCGACGATGCCTATCTCGCTGGCGTGCCGTCGGTGCGAATCATTCACGGCAAAGGCACAGGTGCATTGCGCCGTGCTGTGCGCGAACAACTACGCAACCATCCCTTGGTCGCCACTTTCCGCCCTGGGGATGCCACCGAAGGCGGCGATGGGGTGACGGTGGTGCAACTCAATGTGCGGTGAAGGTCCCATGACATACGAAGAAGTCCGTGCTTGGCTCTGGTCGCTCATCGATTTTGAACGCAAACCGCCCGCCACACGCACCCCCTACAAACTCGACCGCATGCGGGCGTTGTTGGCGCGTTTGAACAACCCGCAAGATACCGTGCCCACCATTCACATCACAGGCAGCAAAGGCAAAGGCTCGACATCAGCCATTCTCGAAAGCATCTTGCGGGCGGCTGGATATCGCACCGCGCTCTATACCAGCCCCCACCTGCACACCGAGCGCGAACGTATTCGACTGGAAGGGCAGCCCATCGCTCCCGCCACAATGGCCGCCTGTGCCGCCAAAGTCCGCGCGGCGGCCGAAGGGTTGACAGGACTGACCTTCTTCGAAGCCATTACGGCCATCGCGTTCCTGGCATTCGCCGAAGCCAATGTGGACGTTGCCATCATCGAAGTCGGGCTCGGGGGGACCCTCGATGCCACCAACACCATCAGCACCCCCTTAGCGGCGATTATCACCCCCATCAGCCTGGAACATACCCACATTCTCGGCGATACGCACGCCCGCATTGCGCGCGACAAGGCAGGTATCATCAAGCCGGGGCGGCCTGTCATTGTCGCCCCCCAGGTTGACGAAGCCTGGCAGGAAATTGCCGCCGTGGCAAAGCAGCGACAAGCCCCCTTGGTTGATGTGGCACGTGAATGGACGTGGGAACGCCGTGCGCTCAGCCTGCACGGGCAAACGATTGCGCTACGCCACCATACACGTCCAGAATGGGCATGGAACAATCTCCATCTGGCACTGCTCGGTATGCACCAGATTGGCAATGCCGCAACCGCCATTGCCACCCTCACGACCCTGCGCGAACGGGGGGCATTGGCGTGGGACGATGCCGCTCTGCAAGCAGGGCTGGCACATGTGCGCTGGCCTGCCCGCACCGAAGTGCTGAACGCACACCCCTTCGTGCTGGTGGATGGGGCGCACAACGATGCCTCGGCCGAAGCCCTTGCCGATACCCTGCGCGACTTGGCGTTCCATGGTGATGTGCAGTGGGACCGCCTCTGGATTGTGCTGGGGGTCTCCGCCGACAAAAACATCGCTGCCATTGCTGCCCCACTGCATCCTTTCGCCACGGGCTGGATTGCCACACAAGCCAATCACCCACGTGCGCTCCCGCCCGACAAAGTGGCCGAACGCCTCTCCACCATACTCGACCCGCTGGCGGTGGTACTCTCTGCGCCCGATGTGCGCACCGCGTTCACCAATGCACTGCACATGGCGGGGGAAGATGGCGCTGTGATTGCTACTGGGTCGCTCTTTGTCGCTGCTGAAGTTCGTGCGTTGTGGTACAATATCCGCGAATAATCCAAAAATGGTGTGAGATAGAGGCTTATGAACATTATGGAAGACCTGTTTCACGTTCCCGACGAACCAATCGAATTCGATGCCGTTCTTGTGCCACTGCGCGACATTGTGGTTTTTCCGCGCACCAGCACACCGTTGTTCATGGAAGAAGCGTTGCTCGACGCTGTACAGAATTTGGCTGAGGAAGACCTCGATGTTGTAGCAGTTGCGCAACGCGACGAAGAAATCGACACCCCTACCCCTGACGACATCTTCCAAATAGGGACGGGGATCGAACCTATGCACATGCTGCGCCTGCCCGAAGGTGGCGTCAGCGTGATGGTGCAAGGGTTGTGGCGTGTTCGCATCAAAGAATTTTTGCCAGAACGGGATGGGTTGATGATTGCGCGTGTCGAATCCATCCCGGAACCAGAGGTAGAAAACACCCAGAACGTCCGCGCATTGGTACGACTAGCTCATTCGCTCTACGAAAAATACGTGGCGTTGCGCGATTTACCCGAGGACCTTTTCAACCTGGCGTATAACATCGCCGAACCTGGCTGGCTGGCCGACTTTATCGCGTCCAGCATCGATCTCTCAGTCCACGACCGCCAGCATTTGCTGGAACTGCTCGACCCACTCGACCGGTTGCAGCGTGTCAACGTGCTGCTGTCCAGCGAGCTGGAACTGCTGGAATTGCAAGATCGCCTGCACCACCAAGTGCAGGAAGAAATGGACAAGACCCAGCGCGAATACTTCTTGCGCGAACAATTGCGCATCATCCAGCGCGAACTGGGCGAACGGGACCCCTTCATTGGCGAAGCCGAAGAACTGCGCCAGCGCATCATGGAAAGCCCCATGCCCGAGATGGTGCGCGAAAAGGCGCTCAAAGAGCTACGACGGCTCGAAGCCATGCCCCCTGTGGTGCCCGAAGTGGGCATCATTCGCACCTACCTCGATTGGCTGCTTGACCTGCCATGGGGCGAACCGCCGCCCGAAGAAATCGACCTCAAAAAAGCCGCCAAAGTGCTTGACCAAAACCACTACGCTTTGCAAAAAGCCAAAGAGCGCATTCTCGAATACCTGGCGGTGCGCCAGCTGGCGGGCAGCAAAATGCCC
Organism: Ardenticatena sp.; assembly: GCA_015487975.1. Lineage (GTDB taxonomy): Bacteria > Chloroflexota > Anaerolineae > Ardenticatenales > Ardenticatenaceae > Ardenticatena. The sequence continues at coordinate 1,735 of WFOS01000038.1, read as the reverse complement.
AGCCCAATTCTCTGTTTTGTGGGGCCGCCCGGGACAGGCAAAACCAGCCTGGGGCGCAGCATCGCCGAAGCCCTGGGACGGCGCTTTGTGCGTGTCAGCCTAGGGGGCGTGCGCGACGAAGCCGAAATCCGCGGGCATCGCCGTACCTACATCGGCGCTATGCCAGGGCGCATTATTCAGGGAATGCGCAACGCTGGCGTGGTCAACCCCGTCTTCATGCTCGATGAAATCGACAAGCTCGGCTACGACTTCCGCGGCGATCCCGCTTCCGCCTTGCTGGAAGTGCTCGACCCAGAGCAGAACCGCGAATACAGCGACCACTATCTCGAAGTCCCCTACGATTTGTCGAATGTCTTTTTCATCACGACGGCAAATGTGCTCCACACCATCCCCCCCGCCCTGCTCGACCGCATGGAGATCATCGAGTTTCCGGGCTACACCGAGGATGAAAAGGTTGCCATCGCCATGAACTTCCTCATCCCGCGTCAGAAAGAAGCGCATGGACTGGAACGCTACAAGGTGCGCATCAGCGAGAAAGCCGTGCGCCGCATCATTCGTGAATACACGAGCGAAGCCGGCGTGCGCAATCTGGAACGCGCTATTGCCAGCATCTTCCGCAAACTGGCACGCCGCTACGCCGAGGGCGAACATCCTTTGCGGCTGGTGACAGACCGCCGCTTGCCTCACTGGTTGGGGCCACCGCAATACACGTTTGGCGTTGCCGAACGTGAAGACGAAGTTGGGGTGGCAACCGGTGTCGCTGTGACCGAGGCCGGGGGCGATTTGTTGAGCATCGAGGTCAGCGTCATGCCCGGCAAAGGCAATTTGACGCTGACGGGGCAACTTGGCGAAGTCATGCAGGAAAGTGCGCAAGCCGCGCTGACATACGCACGTGCCCATGCCGAGGAACTGGGCATCGAGATTGATGATTTCGACAAGATTGACATTCACATCCACGTGCCTGAGGGGGCCATTCCCAAAGATGGACCCAGCGCAGGCATTACCATGGCAACGGCGCTCGTCAGTGCCCTGACAGGGCGAAAAGTCGCATGTGATGTGGCCATGACAGGCGAGATCACCCTGCGCGGCCGCGTGTTGCCCATTGGTGGCTTGAAAGAGAAAGCGCTCGCTGCCCATCGCGCGGGCTTGAAGACACTGCTCATTCCCAAAGGCAACGAAAAAGATCTGGTGGATATCCCCAACAATGTGCGCCGACGGCTGAACATTGTGCTGGTGGAGCGCATGGAGCAGGTCCTTGATCGTGCCTTGCGCCCTCCTGAATCGGACGAGGAAGATGAAGCGGTTGAACTGGCACACGATTTGTAACCAGTGGCCCAAATGGACCGGGGAGGTTTCTCGAAGCCTGCCCGGTTTTTTGGTTTGCTCTTTGCGCATTCGAAACCTTTTATTTGCCACTTTGGTTCTCCATCGCCTATACTCCCCTTGGTTGCGAGCGCAACCAGCCGCCATGGGGTAGGGGCGGCCAACGCGCGAGGATGCTGTATGGCGAACCAAAGGCCTGCATGGCGTTCCATGCTTGTTGTGCTTCTTCTCTCTACGGGTCTCAACGGCTGGCTTCTCTGGTGGACCACTCGCACGCCTGGCGAACCGCTGACCCTGATCGACCCAACACCCGCCCCGACACCCACGCTGGCCCCCCTCACCATCTACGTCAGCGGCGCAGTGCAAACCCCGGGTGTCTACACCCTGCCGCCGCAAAGCCGCATTGCCGATG
>WFOS01000037.1 GCA_015487975.1 Ardenticatena sp. | reverse complement strand
GGGGTACGTGTATGCGCCCAGCGCCGTGCCAGGACGCGCCCCCATCACCATCGGGTACACCTTCTCCACCGTGGCGGTGCACCCGGAGCGGGAGGCCGATGCGCCCATCTGGGCGCTGCCGGTGGCCTGTGAGCGAGTCAGGGCCGAAGCGTCGCCAGTGCTGGTGGGGGCGGCCCAACTGCAGGCCCTCATGAGCGACCCGGAGATGTCCTGGCATGGGCAGCAGAAGGCGCTGGTGGTTCACGTGGCCGATAGCACCTACAGCCAGAAGGCTTTTGTGCCAGCAGCAGCCCATCCTGACTTGGTGCATGTGCTGCGCGTGCGCACCAACCGGCTCTTCTATGCGCCAGATAGACGACCAGCTCACCCGCAGCGCGGACGCCCACGTCTCTACAGCCAGCCCTTCTGCTTGAACGCCCCGGCCTGGTGATTGCCTGACCATGCGGTGACATGGGAGCAGACAGAACCAAGCTGCTGTTACCTCGTGCAGGTGCACGTTTGGCACTCCATGTTGATGAAAGGCCCTGCCGATCATCCTTTCACCCTGCTGAAGGTAGTCTTCCTGGATTGGATGAGACGGCCCACTTTGCTTCCAGCGCCCCTGATGGCTGATGGTCGTGGGCGCTCGCCGTAACGAGGTGCGCCCGCGCCAGGCCGTCAAGGCCTACCAGCGGCGCTTCGACCACGAGCATCTGTTGCGTTTCTGTACGCAACGACTGCTGTTGATAGCCTTTCAGACCACCTCCCTGCCAGTCCTGGAGAGCTGGTGGTGCCTGGTCTTCCTGGCCTATCTGCTGTTGTGGGCCGCGCGACCGGTGGCCCAAGCCTCCTGGCGCCCGTGGGAACGCTATGCGTCCCATCGCTACCACTCCTGCTCCCCTTCCCTCGTGCAACGGGACTTCGACCGAATTTTGACCGCGTTGGGGTTGCTTCTCCCTGCGCCCCAACCCCGCGGAAAATCCCCGGGGCGCCCGCCTGGAACCCGGTTGCCGCCTCGTCAGCGGCACACCATGGTGAAAAAGAGACGCCAACGCCGCCGGAAACGGTCCAAACGGGCCGCTTGACGGCTTTTTGCGGCTCGTTTGTCCTTTGATCAAGCGCTCGTTACCACCGAGCATCCCTCGGTGGCCCTGTTTCCTTTGTCTTTCCCCTTCTCCTTGTTCCACCTTCATTTGGGGAAGTTGTCCAAAGTCCAAATGGTGAGCAATTCTCATAGATACACCAGAGCGTAGGTGCTGGTGCCGCATGTTTTGGTGCGAAAGCAGTCCCGAAAACGCTGCCGCATCTGCCACAGACGGTGGTCCAAGCCTGCGACTGCTTCTGGTAGCAGCCCCAAAAGGCCATCGAAAATATCACCTTGTTCTTTTCCTTGGCTCATGGGATACCGCCTCCTTTTTTGGAGGTAATACCCTCCTCAACCGGACATCGTTCAAGCCAAGTCGGCTAATCTAACAATGTCAATCCAGTATCGGGCACTTTAATACGAGCAATTACGAAAGTGTTTATACCAATTTTTTTGTAAGATATTATCCAAAGCCACATATTCCATACAATCACGCTGAAAGAAGTTGCAATAGATGCGCCAACTATTCCCCATAAAGGTATAAGAACTAAACCGAGAACAACATTAATAAGAGCCGCTCCTCCCATTACTATAAAAGTCTCCCTCTCAAACCCTGTCATATTTAACAAAAACCAAACGGCTCCAGTAGACGAATTTATTACCTGCCCAAACATTAAAATCAGCAGAGGGGTATAAGATTTATCAAACTCTACACCGAAAATAAAATGCAAGAATACGCGCCCTCTAAATAAAAATGTAATCACTACAAAAACACTAAAAAGAAATATAAGTCTTGAGCTTTGTGTAACTAATCTCTGCAATCGAAAATGATCGCCTTGTGACCATAAATGAGCAAAACGAGGAGCTACAACTAAACTCACAGATTGCAAACCCAAAACAGATAAATTAGCCATCTGCGTCGCTACACGATAATACCCTACAGATTCAGGAGAATTAAGTAATCCCAAAATAATAATACTTGCTTGATTATTGACAACTCCCACACTAGATAATAATCCGAAAAACAAACCATCCCTAAACCATTTCCCTCTACTGCCCTTAAAGACATCAGCTATTTTAACATAATAAGGTGTTTTTCGATCTAAAAACCAAACCGCCGCAATGAGGGATATCACTGTTGCAATCACTTGCAATAATATAGCATAGAAAGGAGTCATATTTTGCTTGAAGATATACACTACAAACACAATCAGAGATAAGAAAGATCCAGGACGGATAAAAAATTCTGGAATAAGCCCGAATATTGTATACTGAAGCCCTCGCAAGATATACCCATATATATTAACAAGCGAAATAAACGGTACAAGAAATAAAGATGCTACAAGTATTTGCTTAGTAATAGCACCAATATTCCCTTGCCACCAAACACTCCCCCCCCCTCCCACAATAACTAAAAATGAAAACGCCAAAACTACTTGGTGCGCCCAATACCAAACACCTTTAATGTAATCAGGACGATTTTGTGCAATTCCATATGCAGTCTCACGCAAAATCAAATCTGCAATTCCTGAATGAATTGGCGTAGATAAAAGCATTACCAAGGAGAATGCGAATGCATAAACTCCGTAACCCGATACACCAAGAAAACGTGCCAGAAGTACTGTCGAGAGGAAAGTAAAGCCAGTGTAACATACTCGCAAAAAAAACGCTAATATTGTTTCATATGTCAAAGAAGAACAGTTCAAACGGAACCCCAAGAATTCAAACAGGGAGGAAAATACGAGTGGTGGCCACACCTGTCTCCATATCCTTTGCGACAACAATCGCCGCAAGCACTTTTCCACAGCATTACACCTCTCTTATTGCAATCTCACAAACGACACCAACCGCGCAACAAGCCCCTTACGCGAAGCATCCGAACGGCGACCCTTCCTGCGGACAGGCGATCGTGAAAGCCCATCGTCGGTATTAGTATTATCGCCGTCGTGATGATAGTAATTATGGTAGTAGTAATAATACCCACCATCACGCGCTGTCATATCGTTCACCACGATCCCAACAACCCGCGCTTCGGCATAGCGCAATTGCTCGAGTGCCCGCTTCACCCCCTGCACATGTGCGACCCCCAACCGTGCGACCAGGAGCACGCCATCGCTCATTTGCGCGAGCAACGCCGGATCAGCCACGACAAGGACGGGGGGCGTATCGAGCACCACAACGTCGGCAAAGGTAGCCAATTCATCCAACAGCTCTTGCATCCGCCGCGATCCCACCACCTCTGCCGGATTGGGCGGTACAGGGCCGCTCGGCATGACCCACAACGATTGCCCACCACCGGCATCCACGCGCTGCAAGAAACGGTCAGCGGCAATTTCCGGGTGCATCAAAGCAGACGTCAAGCCCTGTGCATTGGAAAGCCCGAACACTTGGTGCTGCATTGGCTTGCGTAAGTCGGCATCCACGAGCACCACCTTACGCCCTGCCTGTGCCATCGCCAGCGCAAGATTAGCAGTCGTCGTCGTCTTGCCTTCGCCAGGTCCTGCACTTGTCACCATCAACGTGCGAATAGGAGATTGTACCTCAGCAAACTGCAAGTTCGTTCGCACGACACGGTATGCCTCACTCACAGGATCCCGCGGATGTTCACGAACGATGAGAGAATACCCAGCATCGGCCGCATCGATGTGCGCAATCATCCCAAGAAGCGGATAGTCCGTGAGGCGTTCGACAACTTCCGGGGAACGGATACGATCGTCCAACATCTCGATAAGAACGATCAACCCCGCAGCTGCCACAAGAGCCAGCACGCCTCCCAGCAACGTATTGAACAAGACACGGGGACGAACTGGATCTTCCGGCGGGGTCGCCGGATCGACGACCAAGATCGTATCGACGGCTTGCGCTTCAGCCAGGCGCACTTCCTCGAAACTGCGCAAGAGACTCGTATAGGCTGCTTGTTGCTGTGTCAGTAATGCTTGAAGCTGCTGCTGCTGAGCACGCTCGGCATCCGTTTCGGGGGTTCCCAAGGCCGCCAACTGTTCTTGCAGTTGCTCGATCTCGCTTTGCAAGGTCGTGAGCTGCGCCTGCAAGTTCGCTTTGGATTCGGCAAAGCGCTGCGTTTGGACCTGGCGCATGTACTCGCTGAATACGCGCATGATTTCATTGGCGATCGTCGCTGCGATTTCCGGGTCGGTATACTCGACCTGTACGGTCAACAGTTGCGTTTCCTTCACCGGCGAGACGGTAATGTCAGCGCTTTCCAACGCCTCTTCACCCACGATCTCGGCCACGCGCTCCAAAACCGCATCGCTCGTTATGATCTCGGCATACGTCTTGACCAGCCGCTCGCCAACGAGGATATCACGATACGTATCGGTCAAATCACTGGACGCTGCTTGTGAAACCAAAATGCGCGTTTCCGCTCGGTAGACGGGCTGTTGAATCTTACTGAAACCATAGGCGGCCAGCGCACCAAGGACGAATGCAAGACCTAAGGCCCACCACCATCGTCGAAAAAGTCGCCAATACTGGTACAGGTCGATCACATCCTCAGCAGGCAACACGTCGGGGGGCAAAGCGAGCGGTTGGTTCATAAAGCGTTACATCTCCTCGGTTCGATTGGCATCCAAACGATACACAACACGAAGCGCGCACAGCAACTTCACGGACGCACCACCCCAAAAGGGACGATAGTCCTTTTCGAAGTGTACCTTTTGTCGCAGGAAATAAGCGTCGTGAGTATACAAAATATCGATGCGCTCTGTCAAATAGGGGATACTTTTACCGGTGCCTCTGATTCTGCAGGCGCATAGCCAGGGTATGCTGCTTGAACACCCAGTAAAGATAGCCAAACGACGGAACGAGAAGCACCGTCCCCCCGAGCAAGGCAAAGAGCAATGGGCGTAGCACCGATGCAGGTGCAGCACTCTTCGCGACCGTCACATCCGGCACGATCAACGCCGGATATTGCGCCAGCCCCCAGCCCACCATGATCGCCACACTCTGCACAGCAGCCGCTACACGTGCCAACGTATATCGTCTGTACCACAAAGCCCCAAGCGCGCCAACTGCCGCCAACCCTGTGATGAGATGAAATGGGCGCGCCAAGGGGCTATGCACCAAACGATCGTACACCGTCAATGTTTCGTGCTGTGCCCACCACAATGTCACCCATGCCCCAATCCCCAATGCGATGCCAAGCCCAAGCGCCAGTTTGCGCAACCAATCGCGTATTTCCGTATCATCCGTTTCAAGCGTGAGGTAAATCGCTGCCAAGTACGCAAACAATGTCGCTGCAAAGCCCCCCACGAGAAATGGAAAGAGGGCCATCCACCCCTCGATGAAGCCCACTTGTACCTGCCCACTGGCATCCACCCGAATACGTCCCGAGGCGACTGCCCCAACGACAATGCCAAAGGTGACCGGCGTCATCAGGCTCGACCACATGAAGACACGCTGCCACCAAGCGCGTGCTCGCGATGTTTCTTCGTCGTACTGGGCGAAAACGAAGGCCGCCCCGCGCAAGACGATGCCAATCAGCATCACCGTCAAAGGGATGTGAAGTGCCGTTGTCATCGCAGCAAACGCTTTCGGAAAGGCGACGAACAGCAACACGAGCGCGACAATCAGCCAAACGTGGTTCGCTTCCCAAATAGGCGCCAACGCATGAAACACGAGTTCGCGAATGGCCTCACGACGTGGACCACGCGCCAGCAAGGCGACGATACCACCCCCAAAATCGGCGCCACCAGTCAACACATAAATGACCAATGCGCCAAACATGAAGAGAGCCACCCAGAGTGCCAATGTCCCCATATACTCCTCTCATTCTTCTTCTGCAAGATACGGACTGGCAAAGACGAATTTTGCCATCAGGTAGACGACGCTAACCCCCAACACGAGATAGAGTATGGTGAAAGTCACGAATGGAACGACCAGATTGGGCATGGTCGTCACGGCATCTGCGGTACGCATGTAACCATAGACAATCCATGGCTGCCGCCCGACTTCGGTAACGATCCACCCAAATTCGATCGCCAAGAAGCCCATTGGCGCACTGAGCACCAGCAACTTGAGATACCAGGGGGAATCCGGCAGGCGCCTGCGTCGCCAGGCCAGCCACGCCCCCAACATCCCAATCGCCAGCATCGCCATTCCGAGCCCCACCATCGCCTGGAACGCCAGATGGGTGATGAGCACAGGCGGGCGGTCTTCGGGGGGCACATCTTTCAAGCCCATCACCTCCGCGCCCGGATCGCCATAGGCGAGAAGGCTCAACGCATACGGCACTTCTAGCGCATAACGCGTCACTTCCGCGTCCTCGTCAGGCCATCCTCCAATACGCAAAGGCGCTCCCGCTTCCGTTTCCCACTGCGCTTCCATTGCAGCCAATTTGATGGGCTGATACGCAGCTACTTGCTTGGCACTGATATCGCCACTGATGGGCTGCACCAAGGCGGCCAGCGTACCAACCGTCAGCGCAATGGCGATCGCCTTGCGGTGGAAGAGGTTGCGTGGCTGGCGCAGCAGCAAAAACGCATGCACTCCCGCCACACCAAATCCCACCGCCTGGAACGCGGCAATCGTCATATGCAACGTCTGCGAAAATGCCGCGGGGTTGAACATCGCTGCCCACGGATCGACATCGATCACTTCTCCATTCACGATCTCGAAACCCGTCGGTGTGTTCATCCACGCATTGGCAGTCACGACGAAGATGCCAGAGAGCGTCCCACTCAGCCAGACCAATACACCAGCCAGCCAGTGTACTTTCTCGGGGACGCGCTGCCACCCATACAGGTAGATCCCCAAGAAGATGGCCTCGGTGAAGAAGGCAAACCCTTCGAGCGAAAAGGGCATCCCAATGATTGGCCCCGCATAGGCCATGAACGTGGGCCATAGCAATCCCAACTCGAAGGAGAGCACAGTACCAGATACCGCGCCGACGGCGAACATGATGGCCGTTCCCCGCGCCCAGCGTTTCACCAGTGCCAGATAGACCTCGCGACGTGTGCGCAGCCAGAGTGCCTCGGCTATCACCATCAAGAGCGGCATGCCGATGCCGATGACGGCAAAGATGATGTGAAAAGCAAGCGAGAGCGCCATTTGGGAGCGAGCAGCCAGTAGGTCACTCATACATCCCTCTTTCTGCAACTGGGTTATGTGTGCGCAAAAGTATACATGGGTTCGCCCTGCATCGAGCGTCATCTGTCATGGGTAGCGTGGTGTCGTTTGTCAGGTGTGGGGGCGTGAGGAGCCTGGGGGTAGAGATGAGAGAATGGAGATTGACCACTTGCCCGAAGCATTGTAGAGTAAGCGAGCCCGATCTTTTTCCCGCCGACACCAGACAACTTCATAGGCGAACAAGGAGGTTTCGTATGACCACTGATGGCTGTACTTCTCATCCCAGGCAGCGGGGTGTATTCATTCTAGGCATCACGTTCGTGCTCTTGCTGCTTTTGGTATTTGCCCCAACACGCTGGGGCACACGTTCGTCTGTCGTGCAAGCGGCACCTGACGTACCAACCAACAGCATCGTCATCAATGAGTTTGCTGCCAAAGGGACCGAATGGGTCGAACTCTACAATGCCTCCCCCATCACGCAGACCCTCGCTGGTTGGTATCTCACTGATGCTGGCGCATGTGGCACGCCTACCAGTGCATTCACAACCACTCTGACACCAGGCGCGTTCTTCGTTGTCAATTCGGGTGACGCAGGCGCCAATTTCAATCTGAGCAATACGGGTGCCACCTTGCGCCTTTGCGACGGCACCGACACGGAAGTCGATCGCGTTGCCTATGGGACGGCTGGCGGTGCGCCGATCGGTCCCTCGACAGGGGTCGCTACCTATTCGACCGCCCGTGTTGTCGATGGGCAAGATACCAACAACGACGCTGCCGACTGGAATCTCGACAAAACGCCGACCCCCGGTGCGCCCAATGACGTTCCAGCCACGGCACTCGGCAGTAGCATCCTCATCGACGAAGTCGATGTCTACCCCGCCAGCGGCAACGACATGCTCGAACTCTACAACCCGACTACCTCCCCCATCACGGTAACTGGCTGGTGGATCAGCGATGGCGACGACTTCGCCCAAATCGTGGGGACGGTGGTGGTGCCAGCTGGCGGTATCGTCGCGCTCGATATGAGCACCGACGTGCAAAGCGAAGACTTTGGGGTCAACTTTACGTCAACTGATGTGGCCTACCTCTTCGATGCCAACCGTGTGCGGGTCGACCAACTGGGATGGAGCGGTGAATTCGAGGATGGCTGTTTCGCCCGTATTCCCGACGGTGCAGGCCCCAACGATGGATACGACTGGACATCTTCTGGCGGTGGCAGCACGTTGCTCGACCTGCCCTGCTCGCTCGGCGCACTCAACGGCGGTCCCGTCGTCATCAACGAATTCGCAGCCAAAGGGACCGAATGGGTCGAACTCTACAACCGCTCGCCCATGACACTCACCCTGACGGGCTGGTATCTCACCGATGCAACCTGCGGGGGAACGACGAATCCCATTACCAGCACGACGCCCATCACACCGGGTGGCCTCTTCGTCGTGAACAACAACGACCCCGGCGACAATTTCTCGCTCAATAACTCGGGCGATACCTTGCTGCTCTGCACAGACGCCAACGCCATTGCCGATATCGTTTCCTACGGGAACGTTGGCAGCGCCCCCCTTGCCTCCGCGAGTCTCGCGCAATACGCGACAGCCCGTGTCCAAGATGGTGTGCGCACGGGGGACGATGCTGCCGACTGGAACGTCGATCGCACACCAACGATGGGGATGCCCAATGACGTAGCTGGCACAGCATTGGGCTCGTCGGTCGTGCTCAACGAAATCGACGTGTTCCCCACCAGTGGCAACGACATGCTCGAACTTTACAATCCCACCAGCATGCCCATCACGGTGACCGGCTGGTGGATCAGCGATGGCGACGATTGGGCCGTCATCACGTCGAGTATCGTCATCACGCCAGGTGGTTTCGCCACGCTGGAAGAAGGGGTGGACTGGCAGGCTGAAAATACCGGCGTGGACTTTGACAGTACCGATGTGGCCTACCTCTTCGATGCCACGTTCACACGCCTCGACCAGATTGGCTGGTCTGGTGAATTCGAAGACAACTGCTTCGCCCGCGTTCCCGATGGTGCAGGCCCACACAATGGGTACGACTGGACCTCGTCGGGTGGTGGCAGCACATGGCTCGACCAGACGTGCACACTTGGCAGCACGAACGTGCCACCTGCACCAAGCGGCGCACTTGTTGTGGGCAAAGCCACGAGTGGTCTTGCCGTCATTGGTGAAACGCATTCCTTCACCATCACCATCTCGACGGGGGCGAACGATGTTCCCAACGTCGTTCTCACAGACACCCTGCCTGTCAGCACGACGTATGTTGCCGACAGTAGCGGCATCACCCCAACGATGGCAGCACCAGGCGTCTACGTCTGGTCGTTCGGCACGGTACCGATGAGCAGCACCATCACCTTCAACCTCACCGTGACCATCGATGCCAACGTCGCGCCAGGCACAGTGTTGACCAACACAGTCACGGTCTCGTCCGACCTGGTGGGAGACGACCCGAGCGACAACACCGCCCAAGCCAGCACGACTGCCTGGCCACTGGTTTCGATCCAGCAAATTCAGCAAGTGAGCGACCCCGCCACGAACGATGCCTCGCCGCTCGTTGGTCAAAGTGTGTGGGTGGAAGGGATCGTCACGAGCGAACCAGGCGATATCGATACCCCCAACCGCATCATGGTCATTCAGGATGAGGCCGGCGGCCCTTGGAGCGGGTTGGTTCTCTTCCGCTCGGCCGGCTTCGACCCAGCCATGTTCCCCGTCGGCACGAAAGTGCGTGTCTTCGGAACGGTGACCGAATACTTCGGGTTGACCGAACTCACGACGAACCTGGCCATGCCCATCGGCACAGCAACGCCACCAGCACCGTATGTCCTTTCCACCGGGCAATTCGCCGAGGCTGATCCGGCGACATCCGAACAATGGGAAGGTGTCTTCGTCGAATTTCAGAACGCCACCGTCACGAATGCCGATCTGGGGTATGGCGAATGGCAATTCGACGATGGGAGCGGGCCTACCCGCGCCGACGATCTGGGCGAAAAGGATGGCGATTTGACCTACCTGCCCACCTTGGGAGACTTGTATGGCTACATCCGCGGGATCGCCTGGTATTCGTTCGGCAACTACAAGTTGGAACCACGCAGTGATGCCGACATTCGCCTGGTGCAAACCACGCCCACCATCGTCAAGAGCGCACCGCTGAACGTGGCGCCCAACAGTGTCTTCACCTACACCATCACCATCACGAACGAGCTGGGCTACGACCTCACAGGCGTCGTCGTTACCGACCGTGTGCCGACTGCAAATGCCACCCTGGCGCAGGTACTCGATGGCGGCACATTGAACAACGGCGTCATCTCGTGGATGCTGGGGACGGTGAGCGATACGGCCAGCGTGCAGGTGCGCTTCGTAATGACGGCAACCGGCACGTTCGGAAGCGTCATCACCAACGATGCCTACGGCGTCGTCGCGACGAACTTCCCCACGCCGACACTGGGAACGCCCGTCCTCACGACCATCGGTGACTACACGCCCATCTACACCATCCAGGGCAACGATTTCCTCTCACCCTTCCGCGGCTCGCCGGTGAAGACACGCGGCGTAGTGGTCGGCTTCTTCGAGGGGAATTACCCCGGTAGCGGTAGTTTCAATGGCTTCTTCATCCAGGATGAAAGTGGCGACGGCGACCCCGCCACATCCGACGGCATTTTCGTCCACGTCGGGACCGATGCCGTTTCGCCCACCGTACAGATTGGCGATGTGGTCACGGTGACGGGCACGGTGGAAGAATTCATCGAATGGGACGACAACGCTTGCCCCGACACGGAATGCATCACGCAAATTCGCACCAGCATGGCCAATGTGCAGGTGGCAGGCACAGGCAGCGTCACGCCCACCATCATCACACCTGTGGGCGATCCCACCCAGGCCGATGCCTACTGGGAATCGCTGGAAGGCATGCTCGTGACGGCACCGAACACGCAAACCGTTACCGGCCCCACCAGCTTTGGCGCAATTTATGTCATTCCTGGCAGCGAAGGCGTCGAACGCGCCTTGCGCAACACACCGCAAGAAGGGATGCCGGTGGGGGTGCGTCACTACGAACGCTACGGTAACATCGGCGGAGCCGACGCCCCAGGCCTGATTGTCGGCAGCGTCGTGACGGACGTCGCCGGTCCGCTTGGCTTCTCCTATGGCGATTACATGGTGGTCACGCAGCCAGGCAAGCCGTGGCAGGTCGTCAGCGCCAAACCATTGCCCGACACGCCGCCTGCCTGGTCGCCACCAACAACGGACACGTTCAGCGCAGCAACCTTCAACACACTCAACTTCGACGCCGCCGACCCAGCTGTGAAGATGACCAAAGTCGTCTCGACGGTGCTGCAATTGGGCGGCCCCACCTTCCTCGCGCTGCAAGAGATCGACAGCACCAGCGTCATCACCGACCTGATCACCAACCTGGCTGCGGCTGGCGTTCCCTATGCCTACGCCGCCTCGCATCCGGACATTGGCGGGCATGGGGTAGCGTTGCTCTGGCGCACCGACCAGGTCACGAATACGGTCTGGTCGACCCAGTATCAGGCGTGTTCGCCCAACGGGAGCCCCAGTGCGCCAACCTACGATTCCTACTGCGACGCCATTCCAGACGAATACCCGCTCTTCTCGCGCCGTCCAGTCGTGCTCACCGGCACCGTCATGCTCGACAGCGGGCCGATGGACGTGGTGGTGATTGCCAACCACTTCAAGTCGAAACGGGGTGGCGCTGAAGCCGATGCTCGCCGGCTCGAACAAGGGCAATTCATCGGCAACCTGGCGGCACAATTGTACGCCAATGGCTCGCGCAACATCCTCATCATGGGAGACCTCAACGACTTCGAGGATTCGCCACCGCTGCAAGCCATCTACGCGAGCGGCGTCATCACCAGCACGTGGTATCAACTGCCACCCAACGAGCGCTACTCGTTCATCTTCGAGGGCGTCTCGCAAGTGCTCGATCACGTGCTCATCTCGAATGATTTGCTGCTGGCGTTGAAAGGCGCTGGCGCGCTGCGCATCGACGCCGATTACCCATACTCGCCCTATGCCGATTTGTCGGTGGTCTGGCGAGCGTCCGACCACGATCCAGTGGTTGCCACTTTCGGCGCCATCCATCGGTTCTACTTCCCACTGCTGTTCAAGAATGCGCCCTAGCACGCGCAAGGCATCGAAAAGCCCGTGGCAAATGCCACGGGCTTTCTTGTTTTCCCTGCCAGGGGCTCATTGCCCCGTTACCACACGCCGCACAAGCACCGGCAAGACATCACGCCGATACGCGGCACTCGCACGGTGATCGTCTTCGATTGGCACATCGGCGATTGCCTGGGCTGCGAGCGCCTGCACATGCTGCGGCTCGGCGCTTTCATCTTGCAACGCTGCCTCGACTACCTCCAAACGTACCGGCAACGCGCCAACGCCCGAAACCGCCAGGCGCACGGCGGCAATGCGCCTCCCTTCGAGCCGCACCGCCCCAGCCACAGAGAGAATGGCGCGGTCGCGTGGCGCACGCGCCACCCGCGCACGGCGCACCTGCGTCGCGGCCAACGGGCGCGGCACATCCACCTGCACCAGCACCCCACGCCCTAGTGCCGCCTGCATCTGCTCGAAGAACGCCGCTAGGGGCCACGTCTTCAAACCACGCACCCGTTGAATGCTCACCCGTGCATCGAGCGCCAGCAACACTGGCGCGATTTCACTCTGTCCCACATCCGTCAGCAATGCGCCCGCCAGGCGGCCTTGCTGCCGTAGCAGGCTGGTCGCTTCGGCATGTGCGGCTTGGGCCAGCACGCCCCCCGCAAAGGTGCGCAGCGTCTCATCGCGTGCCATCGCTTCCAGCGAGACCAGGGCGCCCAGCACCAAACGATCGTCCCACATCTCGATCTGATCGAACGGCAAAGCGCTGATATCGAGCACAATGGCCTCCTCCTGCGGGAGACCATACGCCATCAGCGCTGTTCCCCCAGCCAGCGGCACGGCACGTGGCTCTTCCGCTAGGCGGAAAAGAGCCTCTTCCAGCGATTGGGCGCGTTCGTAGGCGTGTACATGTGGCATGGTTTACTCCTTCTGGCGTCAGTGGCTATACCCATCCGCGAAAGCGTCGATCATGGCCTGCACATCATCCCCCAATGGGTAGAGCACAGGACATGTTGCCCCGGCAGCAATGTATTCGCGCACTTTGGCGCGGCATTCTTCGGGGGTGCCACTGGCGGTAATCATCTGCACCACATCGTCGGGCACCAGCTCCATCGCACGCTCGATCTGCTCTTCGGTGGCTGGCCAGGTCAGAACCTGGTGAATCTCGTCGAGCAATTCCTGGCTAACGCCGCTCGCTTTCATGATGTGTGGTTGCTGCCCAAGATACTGCGTGACCAGTTTGCGGGCATTGTCGAGCGCCTTTTGGCGGTCTTCGTCCAACGAACAGACGACCAGTTGCGGCCGGTCGAATTCGTCGATCGAGCGCCCTGCTTTTTTCAAACCGGCTTGAATGCGCTCCATCGCCATTTCGTTGTACTTAGGTGAAACCAGGTAGTTGAGCAAGACGCCATCGGCGATTTCACCCGCCAGTTCGAGCATCTTAGGGCCGGTCGCGCCAATGTAGATGGGCACATGGCGCGGCTCGCGCCGCCCATGCACGACATCGAGTTCGACATCGGTGAGGTGGACGAATTCGCCGTGGAATGTCACGCGCTCCATGTTCAGCAGACGGCGTACCACCGTCACCACTTCGCGCATGGCCTGCAAGGGTTTGCGACGCTGAATGCCAACCTTCGAGGCGAGGGGATCCCACCACGCGCCAATACCGAGCAAAATGCGGTTGGGCGCCAAATCGTCGAGGGTGAGGAACGTCGCGGCAATCACAGCGGCATTCCGCGTCCAATTGTTGATGACGCCGCTGCCCACCTTGATACGCTCGCTGGTGGCGGCATAGGCAGCCATGGGCACAACCGCATCGCGCACCAGACGGCTTTCGGCTTGCCAAACCGCTTCGAACCCTTTTCGTTCGGCATACTGGACGAAACGGATGCTGTCGCGCAGGTCGTGCTTGTCTTGCAGGTAGAGGGCAACTCGGTCGGCCATAGGTGAACCTCCTTGTTCGCTGTGGACGATGATTCTCTTGGGCAACGGCTCGTGGGTTGGAAAAGTGTATCCTACTTCGTGAGGCGTGGCAAGAGGCTTTCGCATTTTTGGTGCGGAGATTGCAAGGAAAACGCCGTTGCAGGTAGACTTCTCCTGACGAAACACAACGTATCGCCCTATGCCCGAGATGCACAAACAGCCCTCCAATTCACCTGTGCCTCGCTTCGCCGCCGACGCCATGCTCGGTCGGCTAGCGACGTGGTTGCGCCTGCTCGGATACGATACGTTCTATCAACGTGACATCGAGGATAGCACGTTGGCAGCACTCGCCCGCCGTGAAGGACGCATCTTGCTGACACGTGATCTTCAGCTCACCAAGCGCCGCCATCTCCACTCGCTGCTCATCGAAAGCGACGATGTGTGGGAGCAACTGCGGCAGGTAGTGAACACCTACCACCTGCGCCGCCGCCCTCAACAGGCACGCTGTCCCCGCTGCAATACGCCATTGCGCCCCCTGGACCATGCCGCCACACGTGAGCGCGTCCCTGAGTATGTGTGGCGTACATGCCACACGTTCCGCGAATGCCCCACCTGTGGGCGTGTGTTCTGGCGCGGCACCCATGTGCACGACATGGAAGCCCGCCTGGCGATGCTTTTCGACGAGCACGAGTAACAATGACGCCCGAAGACGCCGGCCACGATCACGAATGGTGATCCTCCTTTACATGTCTCGTCTGCACTCGGCCACCTTCGTCCCCCACTCTGCCAATCACCCGCGAGATGCCCAACGCCACCACATCTTTACGATTTCTTCACAGCAGCGACACCGTTGTTTCATGCCTTGCGGCTACCATGCAAATGGACGACGAAAGAACGAGGAGACCATCAAAGGAGGGAAACCATGCGTTCGACGAAGAAGGGAATCACGTGGGGCGTTGGCCTGCTTGTGTTCGTTGTCGTTGGAATGCTGCTATTTGGGGCATGGCAAGGTAATCTGCCCAATGCCAACATAGCGAGTGCATTGACGGGGAGCGTATCGGAAGAACGTGTCATTGCCATTGCGCAAGAGTACGTGAAGAGTTACGGCAATCCCGATCTGGAAGTGGCCGAAATCATGGCGTTCGACAACCAATACTACGTACAAGCCCGTGAACGTTCGACTGGCCGGTATGCTTTCGAGTTCCTGATCGACCTCACGGGGAATGCGTATCCCGAACCAGGCCCCAACATGATGTGGAACACGAAGTATGGGCATATGGGGAACGGAACATCTTGGAACGGTATGATGGGCCCGAGCGGTACTTGGTATGAGGATGATGCCACGGCAGTGATTTCGCCCGAACGTGCCCGCGAGATCGCGCAAGCATACCTCGATGCCAATGGGCTCGATCTGGAAGTGGGTGACGAGGCCGACGCATTCTACGGCTACTACACCATCCACACGGAACGTGATGGGCAGGTCGTTGGCATGTTGAGTGTCAATAGCCAAACTGGTGATGTCTGGATCCACACGTGGC
Organism: Ardenticatena sp.; assembly: GCA_015487975.1. Taxonomy (GTDB): domain Bacteria; phylum Chloroflexota; class Anaerolineae; order Ardenticatenales; family Ardenticatenaceae; genus Ardenticatena. The sequence continues at coordinate 74,854 of WFOS01000037.1, read as the reverse complement.
ATGGCCAATATCTGGGGATGCTCTATGCCGCAGACGAGGGGCATGACGAACCGACCGATCATGATGAGTGACTGCCGCGGCAATGGACTAATGATGCCACTCTAATATCGATTGTGTTTAGAATCGGCATGATGCAAAAACGAGGGCATCACATTGGAGCAGGAGGTGATGCCAATGAGTGGACGACAATTGCAGATCGAATGGCAAGAAGATGCAGAGCGCCTGAAACAGCTATGCAAAGAAGAGAGCGCGCCGAGGGCATCGCAAGTGTGGTATGGGATGGTGCCCGAGGGGACCGCGCCAAGATCGAAGATGCCTAGGGACGTGTTCCTTCTTCTCACACTGAGGCACGAAGCACACAGAGACGAGAGCGCGGTCTCACCCCTTTGCCCGGCGGCTCTGTTGGGCGTCGCGTGAACCGCAGGTGCGACGCATCTGGGAGATGCGTCGCACCTGCCGTGGTACAGCCCCTTCCAGTTGGTCCTGGATGTTCGAAACAGTTCAAATGCTCTCTCGAAACATGTCTTTATCGTGAGCAATTGGTATAAAACGAAACGGGCGACGCTCATTGGAACGAGCGTCGCCCTCGATACCTCCCTCGAAAGAGCCACGTGGCAACACGACACCTTCCAGCCAAACAGCAAACCGCTCGTCACGGTACTTTTCGAAACAAGCAATAAAGGTACATTTGCTCGCCCCCACGTGGCGTCAAATGCAATTCCTTCGATGTCTCTTTCAGGACGAACCTCTCCCCAAGAACCCGTTCGAGATGCTCGGCTGAGTACCGCTGCACCGGCAATCCACTACATGTGGGCGGCGATTCCAACGAAAACGTCGCCATGATGACATAGCCACCATCCTTTACGGCCTTCGTCATCTGTTCGACATAGCGCTGCTGTTGCTCCGAAGATGTCAGAAAGTGGAATGCTGCTCGATCATGCCAGACATCGTACCGATGCGACGGAAAATCGAACGTCGTAACATCCCCTTCTACCCAAGTGACCATAGCGGCCTTTTCTCCAAGCCGCGCCTTCGCGATGGACAAAGCCGTTTTCGACAAATCGAGAACCGTTATCGAGCGATAGCCACGCGCGAGCAAATCATCCACAAGCGTGGACGCCCCTCCTCCAACGTCGATGATTCGTGCCTCTGGATGCAAAGCGAGGCGCGCTATCCATGCCAAAGATGTCTGCAAATGCGGGGTATACCACCCGACCTGGTCGATCGGACGCTTGGAATAGACGCCTTCCCAATGATCCCGATTGGACATAGATAATCTCCTATAAGTGTTTGATATAGAATGGTAAAGAAGCGGAAGGGGAGGCCAGAGGAACTCCATACAAATGGGCCTTGAGCCCCTCAAGGAGACTTTTCCCGGCCTTCCACATCCCCAATGAGTTGATTGGGCCATTCAGAGCCCCTATCAAGCGGGAGCATGGGCAATGGAGACCGGTTCTGCTCCGAAGCCTCCCCTTCTCACCAAAACCAGTTTGCGGAGGTATCAAATGATCGGTTTTGTTGGCTTGGACATCGGCAAAGATGCCTTCACGGCGGCCTTCCTGTGGGTTGACCCGCAAGGGCAGACGCACACCCGCAAGCCACAGACTTTTTCGGCGGACCGGGCGGGTTGGCAAGCGTTCCTGGCCTGTTGGCGCACCTTGCCGCCGCAGACCTGGCATGTCGGCCTGGAGTCTTCCGGCCCATATACCCGGCTGTATCTGCATCATCTTCAGGCGCTGCCCCATCCGGTCTCCCTGATTTCTCCTTTGCAGGCCAGTCACTTGCGTCGCAGCCGCTCGCTGCGCAAGACCAAAACCGACCGCATCGATGCCGAAACCCTGGCTGCCTGGCTGTTCTCGGCCTGGCAGGAAGAGCGTCTGCCCCGGCAAGCCCGCACTTCTCCTTCCTTGCGCGACCTGGCCACGCTGTATGATCAACTCACGCAGGAAATGACCCGTGTGCAAAATCGCTTCCGCCAGGTGCTCCATCTGCTCTTCCCGGAACTCGAACGACGCCAGCGTCGCTTCCCTAAAGCCTTGCGCCGCCTGTTGCAGACCTTTCCTTCGGCCCGGCAAATCGCCCAGGCTTCGGATGAAGACCTGGCCCCTTTCTGCCGCCGCATCTCCTGGACGCCGGACAAACTGCGTGCCCTGGCCGCCACCTCCTGGGGCGTCTATGACGAAGCTGCCGTCATCCACTTGCGCCAGTTGCTCGCCCTGTGGGATGAACTCGAAACCCGCCGCCAACAAGTCTGGCTTGACCTGCGCCAACAAGTGCGCCAGCGCTATCCCGACGCCTGGAAACGCCTGCGTGCCATCCCAGGCCTCGGCGAACGCCTGACCGCTCTCTTCCTGGCACTCACCGGCGACTTGAGCGCCTTCCCTTCGCCCAAAGCCCTGGTGGCCTTCGCCGGACTGGACCCCAGCGTCTACCAATCCGCTACCTTCCACGCTCATGGCCGCTTGAGCAAACGGGGTTCGCCGCTCTTGCGCCATATCCTTTTCCTCATCGCACAAGCGCTTGTCCGTTATACTCATCGCTTTCGTCAAACCTTTCTGCACCACCGTCACCAGCAAGGCCGCGCCTATCGGGAAGCCATGGTCATCGTGGCTCGCAAGGCGCTCACCATCTTTCATATGCTCATCCTTCGCCAGCGTGACTTCGTTGACCTCGCCCCTCAAACTTCAGGCTTATAGTTGACTCCTTGCCGCACGCGCATGGTCATATGATTCCGCAGAGGAGCCGCAGGCACCTCCTCCAAATACCCTCTGGGTCGTGACTCAGTGGGGCTCACACGACAACCACGATCGATGGGCTCATACGTGAAGTATAGGAGGTTCGTCGCACCTTGACAAACGATTTGTTCCACATTCGAGCCGTCAGTGTAGGAACCAAACACCCCCATACCCCCAATTCATTTAGGCGTTTTGTGCCAGAAAAAGGGCCAAACGGGCTCTTTTCGCTATTTCGACGAAATACTTCTCGGTTTTTTCCCCCAATATGAACATCATCTCCAGCGATTTCATTGGGCAGAAACGCCTAGCCAAAGGCATTCATGACTGTCGAAAGCGCACCCCCATGTTTGTCTTTCTGGGCGATGAAAACCCCATCCAAATCTGATACAGTACCTCCAATGCGGCGCTCTTCGAGCCTCACCGAAGCCGTCTCTCCTTTTCTCGACGACAAACAACAGGTGTGTGGTATGGATTTCTTGCTTTCCCCGCAGCAAGTGGAATTCAAGCGTGCTGTTATCGATTTTGCGCAAAGTCAACTCAACAACGACATCACACAACGCGAACGCGAAGGCCATTTTTCCAAAGCAGCGTGGTGTGCCTGTGCCCGCATGGGTATCCAGGGATTGGTCATCCCCGAAGCCTATGGCGGCATGGGGCAAGACATCCTCACTGCCGCCCTTGTGATGGAAGGGATGGGCTACGCCTGTCGTGACAACGGGTTGATTTTCGCCATCAACGCCCAAATGTGGGCCGTTCAGCACCCCATTCTGACATTCGGCACCGAAGCACAAAAACGTACCTATCTTCCCCCCCTCTGTCGTGGCGAATTGATTGGCGCACACGCCATGACGGAGCCGGAATCCGGTTCGGACGCATACAGCCTGCGCACCACTGCCCGCCGCGAAGGCGACACCTACATCCTCGATGGCTCGAAAACCTTCGTTACGAATGCCCCCATTGCCGACCTCTTCATCGTGTTCGCCAGCACCGCCCCTGAAAAAGGGCGCATGGGCATTTCGGCATTTCTCGTTCCGGCCAACACACCAGGGCTGACCATTGGGCAGCCGTTGGAAAAAATGGGGCTGCGCACTTCCCCCATGAGCGAGATTTTTCTCGACGATGTACGCATCCCTGCCACGAACCTGTTGGGACGTGAAGGCTTGGGGGCAACAATCTTCAACAGTTCCATGGAATACGAACGCGCCTGCATTCTTGCCAGCTATGTGGGCGTCATGGAACGCTTGCTCGAAGAAAGTATAGCCTATGCACGGCAACGTCGTCAATTCGGAAAACCGATTGGCAAGTTCCAATCGGTCGCCAACCGCATTGCCGATATGAAGGTGCGCCTCGAAACCGCCCGCTTGTTGCTCTACAAAGTCGCCTGGCTCAAACAGCAAGGCAAATCTGCCATCATGGAAGCCGCGCTCGCCAAGCTCTACCTCAGCGAAGCGTTTCTCGAAACCAGCCTCGATGCCGTACGCACGTTCGGGGGCTACGGCTACATGCACGAATACGGTATCGAGCAGAACGTGCGCGATGCCCTCGGTGGCGTGCTCTACTCTGGCACGTCGGATATCCAACGCGTGGTGATTGCCCGCCTGCTCGGTTTGTAAAGGAGACGCCTATGGCACTGTCTCGCACGATCCCCTCAACACAGGCATTCGACCCGTTGCAAAACCTGTTTCTTGCGCAAGACGAACGCCCACCCAACGTCGAAGCCGTCAACCTGCGGGCGCTGACGCCCTTTCAGCGGGCGTTGCTCGTCATCGACGGTACCGTCACCAAATTCATCGAAGCCTACATGATGGAACCGGTCTCGGTCGAACGTTTGTCGCAAACCTACACCACGCTGGAACGTGCGTACCCCTGGCTCGCAGCCCAAGCCGGTACGCGCATCATCAGCCGCACCGTGCTGTTGGTGGGCGACTATAGCCGCACGGTTTACGCCTACGCCGCCTCGCTCATCCTGCCAAGCCGTGTGGGGCAACATGTCGAGGAAGGGCTGCATACCGACCATGGCAGTTTGGGGCGCTTGTTGTTGGGTGACCAGGTGGAGAGTTATCGCGATGTCCTCTGGTATGGGCGCGAACGAATCGCCTCATTGCCAGAATCGTTGGCAACCCGCATCGGACACACGTTTTTGACACGCACCTACCGCATTATCGCCGATGGGCACCCGTTGATGATGATCACGGAACGCTTCCCTTTGGAACATGATTTTCGCCCACGGCATGAATGATAAAAGGAGGATTTCCATGATGTATGATGCTGCTTATCTTGACCCCTTCATCGAATCGCTTGGCCTCGAAGCCATGCGCGAAGTTCAACTCCGCAAGTTCCAGCTCATGCTGGAGCAGGTACTCGCCACCAATACCTTCTACCAGCGCAAACTCGCCGATGCCGGCCTACGCGATGCCCAAGACATTCGCACACTCGACGACCTGAAACGATTGCCCTTCACTACCAAAGCCGAGCTCATGCAAGACCAGCTCGCACACCCACCCTACGGCACAAATCTGACCTTTCCGCGCCACCGCTACACCCGTATCCATCAGACATCGGGCACGACGGGCGAACCGCTGCGCGTTCTCGACACCGAAGAAAGCTGGCGCTGGTGGGCGAAGTGCTGGGCAACTGTGTTTCGTGCCGCTGGCGTCACAGCACGCGATCGCATTTTCTTCGCTTTTTCGTTTGGCCCCTTCATCGGGTTTTGGAGCGCCTACGAGGGCGCCCGTGTGATTGGGGCGATGGCCGTCCCCGGCGGTGGCATGACATCCTACCAGCGCGTGAAAGCGATCCTTGTGAACGACATTTCGGTGCTCATCTGCACGCCGACCTATGCCATGCACCTCATCGAAGTTGCCGAGCAAGAAGGTTTCGACCTGGCGGCATCCAACGTGCGCATCACCATCCATGCTGGCGAGCCAGGCGCCAGCCTGCCCGGCACCAAAGCCCGCATTCAGCGTGGATGGGGCGCCCGCTGCTACGACCACGCTGGCGCCACCGAAGTGGGTGCCTGGGGCTTCGAGTGCAAAGCGCAAGACGGGTTGCACGTCAACGAGGGTGAATTCATCGCCGAAGTGATCGACCCCCTCACGGGCGAAGAGGCCAACGAAGGGGAACTGGTCATCACCAACCTGGGGCGCATTGGCATGCCTGTGATTCGCTACCGCACTGGCGACCGTGTGCGCAAAGCCCCCACACCTTGCGCCTGTGGACGCACGTTCCTGCGCCTCGAGGGTGGTGTCATTGGGCGTGTGGATGATGTGCTAATTGTGCGCGGCGTCAACGTCTTCCCGAGTGCCATCGAAAACATCGTGCGGCTTTGCCCCGAAGCAGGCGAGTTTGCAGTGGACATCTACCGCCGTGGTGCGATGGATGAGATCGATATCCGCATTGAAACGCAAGCCGCCGAACCGGAACGGGTCGCCAACACCGTACGTGCCGAAATTCGGAATGCATTGGGATTGCGCGTCAACGTCATTCCAGTCGAATACGGCACACTGCCACGGTTCGATCTGAAAGCCCGTCGCTTCACCGACCACCGCACCGAAGTGCCACAAGCCTGAATCGAGCGAGGAAGGAGCATTCTTATGGCGTATCTCATTCAACATCTTTTATCCGAAAGTGCGCAACGCTATCCACATCATGAAGCCGCCCGTTTCAAACAACAAAGCCTGACGTATCGCCAACTCGACGAAATCACCAACCGCGTGGCGCGTGCCCTGCACCGCGAAGGTGTGCGCCGCGGTGATCGTGTGGGGATCTACGTCCACAAATCGTTTGCCTCGCTGATTGCCATTTTCGGCATCCTGAAAGCCGGGGCTGTGTACGTACCGCTCGATCCCAACGCGCCCGCCAAACGTCTCGCCTACATCACCCGCAATTGCGACATTCGCATTCTCTTCTCCGCTACCAACAAACTGCGCGACCTGGACGCCATGCTGGAATACGAAACGCCCATCGAAGCCGTGCTCATGGCCGACCAGGAGGCCCAGGCACCGGCACAACTCGGTGGCGGCGTGCGTGTTGTCCCCTGGTATCGCATCATGGCCGAGTCGTCTGCCCCGCCACCCGACCTCGGCGTCATCGAAACCGACCTGGCGTACATCCTCTACACATCCGGCTCGACAGGCGACCCGAAAGGTGTCATGATTTCACACCGCACCATCTTCACCTTCATCAACTGGTGCTACGACACCTTCGCTATCGAAGCCAACGACCGACTTACCAGCCACGCCCCGTTGCATTTCGACCTCTCGACGTTCGACATTTTCGTCGCGATGAAAGCCGGTGCGACCGTCGTGCTCGTTCCCGAACAGCTTTCGGTCTTTCCAGTGCAACTGGTGCGCCTGCTTCAAGATGAGCGCATCACCGTCACCTACCTGGTGCCTTCCATCCTCTCGATGATGGTCAACTACGGGCAACTTAGCAAGCACGACCTCTCAGCCCTGCGGCTCGTGCTCTTTGCGGGCGAAGTCTTTCCCATCAAATACCTACGCGCCCTCATGCACATGGTGCCCCACCCCGACTACTACAACCTCTACGGCCCCACCGAAACCAACGTCTGTACCTACTACAAAGTACAACAATCCGACATCGCGCCTGATCGCACCCGCCCTGTTCCCATTGGGAAGGCATGCGAAAACATGGAAGTCTTCGCCGTGAAGGAAGATGGTTCGCTTGTCACCGAACCCGGCGAAGAAGGCGAGCTGTGGGTACGCGGCTCGTGTGTGGCACAAGGCTACTGGGGTGATCCTGAAAAAACCGCGCGCGCCTTCGTCCGCAATCCGTATCAACCCTTTTTCGAGGAAGTAGCGTACCGCACAGGTGATATCGTTACGCTCGCCGAAGATCGCACCAACTGGATGTACATTGGACGGCGCGACCACATGATCAAAAGTCGTGGCTACCGCATCGAACTGGGCGAAATCGAAGCAGCACTGTACGCCCACCCACACATCGAAGAAGCCGCGGTGGTCGCCGTGCCCGACGACCTCATTGGCAATCGGCTGGATGCCTACATTGTGCCCGAAGATGGATACCACCTGAGCGTCGAGATCGTCCGCGCTCACTGCGCCCAATACCTGCCGCACTACATGATTCCCGAACGTATCGAACTGCTGGAAGCCCTGCCCAAAACATCCACCGGCAAAACCGACCGCACAGGCCTGAAAAAGATGGCCGTGGGAACCAAAGGAGCAAGTGTATGAAACGAACAGATGTTGTCATCATTGGCGCTGGGCCGGGCGGTTCCACCGCTGCTACCTATCTGCGTCGTGCCGGCATCAGGTGTCTCATCATCGAAAAAGAGCGCTTTCCGCGCTATCACATCGGTGAATCACTCACGGGCGAATGCGGTGCCATTATCCGAGACCTAGGGTTAGCGGGTGAGATGGAACGCCGACGCTACCCTGTCAAGCATGGCGTCGAAGTGTTTGGCCCCACAGGGGCCACTTCCTGGTATGTTCCTGTCATGCGGCGCGAAGGTGACACCCTGGTTGATTCGACCACGTGGCAAGTACGCCGAAGCAACTTCGATACCATGCTCCTCGACCACGCGCGCGCCCTGGGAGCCGAATACATGCAGGGTGAAGCCGTGGGCGTCTTGCGCAATGCGCAAGACGACGTAGTGGGTGTGCAGGTCCGCCCCCACGAGAGCCACCACATGCTAGACATTTTCGCCGAGGTAGTGGTGGATGCTTCTGGGTTGGGCACGTTTCTGTCACGTCAGGGCGTTGCCGCTCCACGCGTGCCCGGGCGCTATGCCAAACAGGTCGCAATCTTTTCGCAAATCGCCAACCCTGTGCGTGGAGGCGAATACCCCGATGACACATTGATTTTCTACGGCGAGAAACACCACTGGGCCTGGTTCATCCCGCTGGATGACGAAATCGTCAGTGTAGGCGTAACCGCACCGGGCGCCTACGTTGCCGCCAAAGGCGAAACCAAAGCCGACTTTCTGCGCCGCGAACTGCGTGAACTGAACCTCAACCTCGCCGACCGCATCACCGACGATACGCTGGTGGAAGACGTCCGCGCCATTCCTAACTTTTCGTACAATGTGCCCCGTTTCACCGGGCGAAACTTCCTCTGCATCGGCGACGCGCATCGCTTCATCGATCCTATTTTCTCATTCGGCGTCTACATGGCGATGAAAGAAGCCCAACTCGCGGCCGAAGCCATTCAGGCATTCCTCGACGGGGCAAAGCGCGACACCCACGACCCTTTCGCACACTACGCCGCCATCAGCACCCGCGCCCAAGATCATTTGCAAGACCTTGTGGATGGGTTCTGGGACTTTCCGCTCGCATTCGCTCTCTTCGTTCACCAACGCTACCGCGACGATTTCATCGACATGTTTGCCGGACGGCTTTTCGATGAATCGCAAGCACTTCGCCGTGGATTGGAAGCGCTCCGCACCTTACACACCAAGGCCAAAGTTGCTACGACAGCCTAAAAGGGAGCCGTCGTGAAGACCTACACGTTTACCACACCAACCATCATCTACATCGCGGGCTATGGGCGCAGTGGCTCGACATTGCTCGACATCTTGCTCAACGCCCATCCGCTCATCTTCGGCACGGGTGAACTCACCGAGCTCTTCGAGGCCGCTCAGGCCGATTATCCCTGCTCGTGCGGACGTCCCCTTTCCGAATGCGCGATCTGGCAAGGCGTGCTAGGCCATCTGCCCGCGCACACCACCCTGCGCGAAGCCGAAAATCTGACCCGCCGCACCGAAACACCACGCTGGCTTGGTGGCCGCCACAACGCCGATACCGCCTACGGTATTCTCTGGCGCACACTGTTCCAGGCGATTGCGCACCAGACGGGCGCTCGGATGATACTCGATTCGTCCAAAAACTCGCGCAACACCGCCGAACGCACCGCGGCACTCATTCGGACCACCCATCTGCCAGTCTACATCATCCATCTGGTGCGCGACCCCCGTGCCATTCTCTATGCGACATTCCGCGGCTCGAACCGCCAACTGGAACAGGGGCACCCCAGCCCCGCACGCCGCACAGCCATGCTGCGCGTCCTCGTCGGCTGGATGATGGCACACGCAGCCGTAGAGCGCGTCCGTACAACGTTCCCCCACATTCCGGTCAAACGCATTCGCTACGAAGATCTCACATATGACCCCGTCACAACGCTGCTCTCTCTGGGGGGATTCTTGAACATCGACATGCAGCCAGTCATTCAGCGGTTGAGGACCAACGCATCATTCGAGGGAGGACACGGCATTGGCGGCAATCGCATGCGCCGTGCTGGGCCCGTGCGCATTCGCGCCGACAGAACGTGGGAAACGGCTCTGCCAGGCTACGCCAACTGGCTGGTCTGGGCAACTTGGCCACTGGCACGCCGCTATGCATACGACCTTTGGCACCATCCCAGCAGGCTCCGAAAAACCTAAGATGTGAGCACATTCGAGAATTCGTATCACCCCACTGGAACAACCCGATTCCTGATCCAGTGGTTGCCATCTCATCATCAATGAATGAAGGAGGATTCATATGACAGCCAAAGTGATCGAACAATTCATTCGCGACGATTTGTTGCTGGGCATGCGCAAAGAGCCCATCGCCCCAGATGAATCGCTGGTCTCCAGCGGCATCCTCGACTCACTCGCCCTGCTCCGCCTGATTACGTTCCTGGAAGAACGCTTTGGTATCGCCATCGAAGACCACGAAGTCCTACAAGAAAACTTCGAGACGATTGCCAACATGGAAGCCTTCATTGCCCAAAAACAACCCATCTGAAGCGAGTATGCCCATGGCAGCCGTACCCCACTTCTTGACAATCGATGTCGAAGACTGGCCGCAATCCACGCTCGACTTCGACTTGCCCATCACGCAACGTGCGGCCGACAACATGCGCCGCCTGCTGGACATCCTAAGCCGCCACAACGTGCGCGCAACGATGTTCGTGCAGGGCATGTTTGCCGAAGCGTTCCCATCGCTGGTGGCTGAAATGGCCACCGAAGGGCACGAAATCGCCACGCACGGCTATTCGCATCGCCCTGTCTATGCCATTGGAGCACACGCCTTCGAAGACGAACTCGAACGCTCGATTGCCATTCTCGAAGCGTGCACCGGGCAACCTGTGCGAGGCTACCGCGCCCCCGATTTCTCCGTGCGCGCAGACACGCCATGGGCGTTCGACATCGTGCATGCGGCCGGACTGTGCTACGATTCAAGCATCTTTCCAGTCCGCACCCCGCGCTACGGCATCCCAGACGCCCCGCGCCATCCACATACCCTGCCCAACGGGCTGCTGGAAATTCCCCTTTCGACCATCGAATGGGGTGGCCGACGCTGGCCTGTGGCTGGTGGTGGGTACTTTCGGCTCATGCCCTATGCCATCACCCGCCGCGCTCTTCGTCGGCTGGAAACCGAAGACATCCCGGCTGTTGTCTACCTGCACCCCTACGAACTCGATCCAGACGAATTCGCCAGCATTCCTCACCATGTGCCGTGGCGCTTACGGCTCTCGCAAGGCGTTGGGCGGCATTCCGTCGCCAGGAAACTGGACGCATTGCTACGCGAATTCGCATTCGCGCCGATCGCCGAACAGTTGCCGGTACTGCAACCACGAAGCGAGGCTGTCGCATGAACCGTTTGTTCCATGTGTCCGACCTTCCCCATCTTGCCTTTGCGGGCGTCGCACTTGCGTGGCATGCCATGCCGATACGTCATCGGCTTTCACGGGCTGCCCGTATCGCACGCCTGTTGGGTGACATGTGGTACACCACATCACGTGCCGACGCCGCCCACACACGCCGCAACATGGCGCGTGGGTTGGGACGCTCCGACACCGACGCCCTGGCCCGCGATCTTTTTCGCGAAGTTGCCTACAACAAGTTGCTCAACGACATGTTGCCCAAATTGCACGCACACGAATTGAGCCGCCTGGCAACCCCCATCGGGCTGGAACACATCCGCTCCTTTGTAGAACGGGGGCAAAGTTTCATCTTGATGGGGGCGCACTACGGGCTGAATGGATACCCGGTGATGCGCATGCTCCAACATCACAACATTCCCACACTTGGGGTTCTAGGGTCCGATATGCCTGCCAACGCCTCGTGGGCGTATCGCCGCGTCGTGTATCCCATTCGCAACCATGTGGCAGAGACATTCGACATTCTCACCATCGATGGCCTGCCGCAACGCCGCCTGCTCCACGCGGTGCGCACCGGCAAAGCGTTGATGCTTCTGGGGGACGCGCTGGATGAAGAGACCGCCAGCCTGCAACCACCCAACGTAGCCACAATCCCCTTTTTGGACAACACCTTGCGGCTCAAAACAGGCCCGGTGCGGCTCGCCCAGTGGCTGAACCTGCCCATCGTCCCATTCTTCTTCCGTCGGCGGCGTATCGGCTACGACATGGTCATGCATGCGCCCATCGATATCACCCGCTCGACACCACTCGACGCACCACTCAGACACTTCGCAGCGCTGTTCAGCGAGTATCTGCGTACCGACCCGGCCCCCTGGGCGCACTGGCGGCACGAGACGCTAGAACGATTCCTGCACCCATGCTCGGCTACCCCGCATACACAAACGGAGGGTTCTCATGCGCGTCGCCATTCACCAGCCTGAACACATCGGCTATCTCGGATACTACAACAAAATGCTCAACGCTGATGTTTGGGTCGTGCTCGACAACGTGCAAATGGCCAAACGGGACTTCGTGCGCCGCAACCGCATCCGCACCCCCAACGGTATGTTGTGGCTCTCGGTCCCCGTGCGCACCAAAGGGCGCTTTCACCAGCGCATTTGCGACGTGGAAATCGATACCGAGCGCAACTGGCAAAAATCACACTGGAAATCCATCGAGCAAAACTACCGCCGTGCGCCCTACTTTGAAACATACGCCCCTGCCATTCGGCCTCTGTACGAACGCGAGTGGCACAAAATCGCCGACCTCAACATTGCCATGATGCAGCGCATGATGGCGCTCCTCGGCATCGAACGCCCGCTCTACATCGCTTCGACGCTGGGCATCGAAGGCAAAAGCAGCCAACTGCTCGCCGATTTGACGTGTGCCGTTGGCGGCACCGAGTACCTGTCCGGCCCCATGGGACGCGATTACCTGGACGAAACCATCTTCGCTGAACGTGGCCTCACCGTTGCGTACAACGATTTTTGCCATCCAACATACACCCAACACCATGGCGACTTCATTCCCTACATGGCGGTCGTTGATTTGCTTTTCAATCAAGGTCCTCAATCACTCGACATCATCCGTTCCGGCACAGTTGACACAACAAACATCACTCACGATTGAGAGGAAAGAACGATGACGAACGTTTTGCTGCTCATCATGGACGCCACGCGCGCCGATCATCTCTCGTGTTACGGCTACGCTCGCCCCACCAGCCCCACACTCGATCAGCTGGCAGAAAGTGGCGTGCTCTACGAACAGTGTATCTCGCCATCATCCTGGACACTGCCCACTATGGCATCCATCTACACCGGGCTACACGTCTCACAGCATGGGACGTCGCTCCTGCACCAGTTTCTTGACACGCATCACACCACACTGGCCGAAGTCATGCAGCGTGCTGGCTACCGCACGGCCATGTTTGGTACTGGCGGCTGGGTCAGCCGCACATTCGGGTTCGATCGCGGATTCGATTGTTTCCAAACCGAAGTGCGCGGCTACGACTTCATGCGACGCTGGTTTTCGACGACAACACGCGTCGAAAAGGGCATCCGCTACCTTGAACAACGCCTGACCGCAGACACCCAGGGCAAAATGACGAAACGCCTCAGCCGCAACGCGCGCCGCTGGATGAATGAACAGCGCGATGCCCCCTGGTTCGCCACTATCCACTTCGCCGACCCACATTGGCCCTACTACCGCCACCGCGGTTTCACACCAATACGTCCAGGGTGCGTCACACCGTGGGTCTTTGGCCTGGACGCTCACCAAATCACCACTGGCGAGATCACCAACCGCGACGAGTATCTCGATACACTCACCGACTATTACGACGGTGAAATTGCCTTTCTCGACAACGCGATTGGCACACTGCTCGACCAACTCGCCGATGATGGCTTGCTCCATGACACGCTCATCATCATCACCGCCGACCATGGCGAGCATCTTGGCGAACACAACTTGACTGGGCATGGAAACTCCATGTACGAACCACTGGTTCATGTGCCACTCATCATGCACCACCCCGAATATGCGGCAGGTGGTCAGCGCGTGCGCTCACTCGTTCAAACGACCGAACTTTTCACCACCCTGCTCGACCTGGTGGGGCGCTCACCCGACGACGTTCCCAACGACCTTCGCGGGCGTCCGCTCTGGCCATCGCACGTTGCCGAACACCCCCTGCCCTTCACCATCAGCGAAGACCCTGCTCCCAATGTACGTCGTCTGGCACGTGTCGCCCCCGATTTCGACGCCACGGCACTCAGCCACCCCCTGCGTGCCATCCGCACCGAGCATGAAAAATTCATCTGGCGGGGTGATGGCGCACATGCGTACTACGACCTGGCACATGACCCGCACGAAACCACCAACCGCATCACCGACCAGCCTGAGCAGGCGGCACGCTTGCACACCATGCTTGATACCTGGCTGGAGACGATCACCACGGTTGGAATAGACATCCTGGAACAACATCTTGACGAAGATTTGATCGCTCAATTGAAAAGCCTGGGATACCTGTAATGAACACCCCTGCCAACGACGCGCGGCGCGTCGCACGCAACAGTTTTGCACAACTCGCGAACTTCCTGGCAGTCAGCGTCTCGAAGTTCCTCATCATCGTGGCCATTGCCCGTTTTCGTGGGGTGGAAGACGTAGGGGCATTTTCATTCGTCCTCACCTTCGTGATGACCTTCGGCGTCCTCAACCACATGGGGCTTTTGCTGCTCCTGGTACGCGACATTGGGTATCAGCGCGACAACATCCACACCTACGTGGGCAATGCACTGACGATGACCCTGGGGCTAGGGCTGTTGAGCATGGTGGTCATGCCCACGCTGGTCTGGCTCCTGGGGTATCCCCCCATGATCGTGCAGGCGGTGGCACTGGCCGCCATCGCCATGGCGATTGACACGTGGGGCAACCTGCTCAACGCGGGGTTTGGCGGGCACGAACGTATGGACCTCTCGGCGTATGCCATCATTCTGCAAGAAACCGCATTCTTCATCGCCGCTGCCGTCGTCTTGCTGATGCATCTGCCTTTTCTCACGATTTTCGTGGTGTACATTATCTCACGCCTGGTTGGGCTTGGCAGTAGCACCTTGCTCTATCGTCGCCATTGGGAGCAATGGCCCCGCCCACACTTGAATGTTCCCCTGCAACGTCGCCTGGGGCGCAAAACTTTGCCCTACGCGCTGAGCATGGCCATGTCGCCCATCTTTGCCCGCGTGGACATTCTCATGCTGTCGTACCTGCGCAACACCGCTGAAGTAGGGCTGTATGAGGTCGCCAGCGTGCTGTTCTACCGTCTGAATGTACTGGCACGCATGTTCAGCATGGCGATGTTGCCCCTTGTAGCACGGCAGTACGGGCACATTGGGCGCGGCGTGGCGAAGTACGTGCGCCCCACGTTGAAACTGCAAGCCGCATTCGCGCTTCCGCTGAGTGTGGGGGGCTGGCTGCTTAGTGCCCCTCTCATTGGATTCATCTTTGGCGAAAAATACATGGTCGCAGCGGCTGCGTTTCAACTGATGGCACTCATCACCCTTCTACGCTTCTGGGATACGTCGCTAGGGCTGACGCTGACCGCACTCGACAAACAAGGCGTGCGCTCGACGATCATGGTCCTAGGGACGCTCGTCAATGTCGGGTTGAACCTAGCGCTCATCCCACGTTTGGGCTACATGGGGGCAGCATACAGCAGTGTGTTCTCCGAAATCGCCATCTTTGTGGGCTTCTGGTGGGCGATCCGCCGCGAACTCGATACTCCCATTCCATGGCGCTCCTTGGGGCGTCTCCTGGCTGCCGCGAGTGTGATGGGAATGGTCATCTGGTTCATACGCGACACACTGCCACTGCCGCTGCTCATCACAGTGGGCGTCCTCGTCTACACGCTCGCCATCATCGGCCTACGTGCGCTTACACCGCAAGAAATGGCACAACTTCTGCGCATCTTGCGTATTCGCCGCCTGCCCAGGCCACTGCACCGCTTACTCCGTCTGCCATCCCCTTCCCTCGCCGATGCCTGGGCATTCGATCGCGTGAAAGGAGAAACAGAATGAGAGGCGGTCGTCTCACACTCATCCTCTTCTCCATCTTCGGGCTGATGATGCCGCTCGAACGTTTCACCACGAAAAGCCTGGGGCCTGGCGACGCGGCTATGGTCGCCGCCATGGGGATCGTCTGGTTGCTGGTCTGGAAAGAGCATGCTCGTGTGCACATTCCGCTGGCACTCGGCATGTGGCTTATTTTCGTAGGCACCCTGCTGGGGACACTCACCCTGTTGGGGATTTCGACGGTCGCGCTGGCACTTGTGCAAGAAGTGTACCTGTACGCGCTCTTTTTGACGATGGTCAATACCTTCACCAAACGCGACGCCTACAACCGCTTCATGCTCGTGCTCACTGGCACCGCCGCCCTGAGTGCGGTGTACGTCATTCTCAGCCGGCTCGGGGTACGCATTGCCTTCCTGACACCCAAAGGTGGCAAGAATGCCGCACTCGCGCTCCGAAAAACCGACCCCGAGGCGTTTTTGCAAAGCATTGGGCGTGCCAGTGGCACCTTCTCGAACTCGAACGCCGCCGGCGGCTATCTGTTGTTGGCTATGTACCTCTTCCTGGCGTTGCCGCTGGGCAAACACACGTGGCTCAAATGGCCTATCGGGGCATTTTTTCTATTCGCCATTTTCATGACCGGCTCGAACGGTGCATTCCTCGGCGCACTCTTGGGACTGGGTGTGTTGGGTCTTGCCTGGCTGGGGCAACAGGGGCGGGCGCTGTTGCTCCTCGGCGCGACGCTGGCACTGAGTGTCAGCCTGCTCGCCATCGTGACGCCGATTGTGGGCCCCATGCTCTTCGACCAATTCTCAGAACAGGATTTTGCCTTCGCCTATGTCCGCATCGCCGACAAAATGGAAAAACGCACGGCGATCTGGCGGGAGGGCTTCGATGCCATGATCGAGAACCCACTTGGCATTGGCGCGAACATGTCAGCAGACGTAGCGAGCGCTGGCATGCACAATGATTACGTTGCCTTTTTCGTCGAGCGGGGGTTGATTGGTTTCATCGGGCTGATGGTGCTCTTTGGGGAACTCTTTTTTGCCCTCGCAATGGCTGCCCGCCTAGGACGCACATCCACCGAGTATTGGACGACGATGGCGCTCTTGGGGGGGCTGTTAGGCATCATGCTCATGTCCACCACACACGAAGCCACGCATGGCCGCCCGCTCTGGGTCCTCTTCGCCGCCATCTTTTTACACACGCAATTCCTGGCACATGAAGACGGCCAAACCACCGAACACATTGCTGGGCAGCGGCATCATCTTGCCGATGCCCATGCCTGAACCATCGAACGTATGGAGGAGGTCAGAACCGTGAGACGTATCAAAGTCGTTCACCTGGACAATCTGGATGTTGGATTGCGTGTGCATTTGGGCAACTACATGCGCTATTTGCAAGCCCAAGGCTACGAAGTGCATGCCGTTTGCCCACCGGGACACTGGTTGAAACAGGATACCACCATCCTGGATGGCGTGCGCGTCAAACTTGTGCGCTTCGATCCCGCCATCACGCCACTCACCGACTTGCGCTCGCTGGTGCAACTGGTGCGGTATTTCCGCCGCGAACGCTTCGATATTGTGCACACGCACACCGTCAAGCCAGGGCTATTGGGACGACTGGCAGCGGCCATCGCAGGTGTCCCCATCATCATTCACACTGTTCACGGATTGTACCTGCACGATACGTTGATGTCGCCATGGCAGTATCACTTTTTCAAAGCCCTGGAAACCGTCGGCTCGAAACTCTCGCATGGCATTCTCTCGCAAAATCGCGCCGACATTCACACCATGACGACACGCGGCATCTGCCCGCCATCCAAAATCGAGTTTCTGGGCAACGGTATCGACCTGAGCCGCTTCAATCCCGAACACGACACCCCCGACGCCAAAATGCGCTTGCGTGCGTCGCTCGGTATTCGCCCGCACGAATTCGTGGTGGGCTACATGGGGCGACTGGTACGCGAAAAAGGTATTTTCGAATATATCGAAGCAGCCCGCCTGCTCAAATCGCGCGGCGTGCCCGCCAAATACATCGTCGTTGGGATGCCCCGCCAGACGGACAATAGCATCACACCGCAACAGATGATCGCCGAATACGGGCTGGAAAACGATGTTCTGCTGCTAGGCTACCGCGACGACATTCCTGCATTGATGAGTATTCTCAACGTCATCGTCCTCCCATCGCACGGTGTCGAAGGTATTCCACGCGTGCTCATGGAAGCCGCCGCGATGGGGGTTCCCGCCGTGGCGACAGACGCCCGCGGCAACAATGAAGCCATCGAACATGGGAAAACTGGTCTGCTTGTGCCGCTCTATGATTCGCGTGCTGTTGCCGATGCCATCTACCACATTCTCTACCATCCAGAAGAAGCCCGCGAGATGAGCACGGCCGCCCGTGAACGGGCACGCAACCACTTCGACGAACACTTCTTCTTCTGGAAAACCGATCTCTTGTACCGCCGCCTCATTCGCGAACGATTGCACCTTGACCCACAAAGCATGCTTGCGCCTTTGCCGTCGCAAGCAACGCCCATCATGGAGCATGTCGCATGACCTACGAACCGATTGCGCACTTCTTGCAAACAGCCGGGTATGACGTCGAAACCACTGCCAGCGGTGTCTGGTATGGTGTGGGGCATGGGTTTTTCGTGCGCGTGCCCCCTTACGAAACACGCCCACCATCCCCCGCCGAACTGGCACACCTTTGGCGGCGTCCTCGCATTCTGGGCGTCAAATACTCGTTGCCCCCCAGCGACGGGACACCCACCGGCGGCATCTACATCGTACGCGACCCCGACTACGATTTTCCCAACTTGCAAGCCACACAGCGCCGCAAAGTGCGCCGCGGGCTGGAACGTTGCGAGGTGCGCCCCATTTCGTTCACACGCCTGCAAACCGAAGGCCTGGTGCTCAATCGCGAATCGTTGGCCCGCCAGCGCCGTGACGACCCCATGCTCAGCAACGCCGAGAAGTGGACGCGGTTCTGCTCTGCTGGCGAAACCTGCGAGGGGGCCCATGCCTGGGGGGCGTTCGTGAAGGGCGACCTCGCTTCGTATGCCGCGCTTTTCGTGGCCGACGGCGTCGTTCACATTCTGCACACCATGTCTCGCGCCGCCTACCTGAAACAGCACAGCAGCCCGGCGCTCATTTTCTCGCTCACCCAAACCTGGATGCGCACACCGGGCGTTCGCGCCGTCAGTTTTGGGCCGGCGGGCTTGTCCAGCTGGAAGGGCCTGGATGCGTTCAAATCCCACATGGGCTTTCTGTTCGAACCCTTGACGTTCGCTGTTCGCCTGCGCCCCATCATTTCGAGCCTGCTTACCAACCGTCTGACACGCCGTATGGTCGAGGTGCTTGCCAACCGCTTCCCCGACAATGACACGATGCGACGTGTTCAGCGCGTGTTGACGCTCGCGACCCATACCACGCATTCGCAGTCCACCACGGCGACGTTTCCAACCCGGCAAGGAGGTTCCGCATGACAGAGACACCGCAAGAAACCAACTGGCGCCGCGCCGAATTTTTACCCTACGCACGCGCTGACATCACCGAGGCAGAAATTGCCGAAGTGGTGGACACGCTGCGCTCAGGGTGGCTCAGCATGGGGCCCAAAACCATCGAATTCGAGAAACGCTTTGCGGCGTACACAGGCGCTCACGATGCGATCGCCGTCAACTCGTGCACAGCTGGCTTGCACCTGGCACTGGCCGCGCTTGGCATTGGCCCCGGCGATGAGGTGATCACGACGCCGCTGACTTTTGCCGCCACTGCCAACGTCGCCGTCCATTTGGGCGCCCGCCCTCTCTTCGCTGATGTCTGCGCCGACGACTTCAACCTCGACCCCAAGGCAGTGGCACGTGCCATCACGCCCCGCACCCGCGCCATCATTCCCGTTCACATGGCAGGGCAGCCCTGCCGCATGGACGAGCTGCTCGACATTGCCCATACCCATCGCCTGCCCGTCATCGAAGACGCAGCGCACGCGGTGGGGGCACGCTACCGTGGCAAGATGATCGGGCGCATCGGCACAGCGACCGCGTTCAGCTTCTACGTCACCAAAAACATGACCACAGGCGAAGGGGGCATGGTCACCACCAACGATGCAGAACTCGCCGAAACGATGCGCACCCTACGCCTGCACGGCATGAACCGCGACGCCTGGGCACGCTATTCGGACAAAGGCACGTGGTACTACGAAATCACCGCCGCGGGCTACAAGTACAACATGACCGACATGGCCGCCGCCATCGGGTTGCATCAGTTGCGCCGTCTGAACGATTTTCTCGAAGTACGCCGCCATTACGCCAGGCTCTACAACAACGCATTCGCCGACATGGACACCTTCGAGATTCCGGCCACACGCCCCGATGTCGATCATGCGTGGCATCTCTACATCCTGCGGCTGCGCCCCGAAACGCTGCGCATCGACCGCGCCACCTTCATCGAAAAATTGCGCGAAGCCAATATCGGCACATCGGTGCACTTCATCCCAGTCCACCTGCACCCCTTCTACCGCACCACCTTCGGCTACCAACGGGGGGACTTTCCCGTCGCCGAAGCCATTTTCGACCAGGCCATCTCATTGCCGCTCTACACCACCATGACCGAAGAGGATGTCTTCTCGGTTATCGAAGCCACACGCGCCATTGCACATCAGTATCGGAGGTAAACCATGCTCAAACGCGCATTCGACATCGTCATGGCGAGTATCGGGCTGATGCTGCTCAGCCCCTACTTCCTTCTCGTCTCGCTGCTCATCAAATTGACGTCACCCGGCCCCATCTTCTACCGCGGTCGGCGTGTTGGGCAGCATGGGCGTCTCTTCACCATGTACAAATTCCGCACAATGGTGGTGGACGCGGAAAACGTCGGCCCTGCCGTCACCTATGACGACGACCCACGCATCACCCGCATTGGCCGCCTGCTGCGTGATGCCCGCCTGGATGAGTTCCCGCAACTGTGGAACATCCTCAAAGGCGATATGAGTTTCGTAGGGCCGCGCCCCGAAGCCCCCTACTACTACGAACGCTACACCGACGAACAAAAACGCATCTTCGACGTCAAACCCGGGCTGACGGGACTGACGCAAATCTACTTCCGCCATGAAGAAGATTTGCTTACCGATCCGGAGAACATCGACCGTGACTATTTGGAAAAGGTGCTGCCGGCCAAAGTGGAACTCGACATGGACTACATCCGCGACCATTCGCTCTGGCGCGACATCGCCATCATCCTGACCACGCTCAAAGTGCTTGTGCTCGACCGCTTCCGCAAACCACCCGCGCACATGCCGGTGGCACACGAATAATCGGCACAGAAAGGATCGAGATTACTCATGGGATTGCAAGATTACGCATACATTTTCATTCGCCACTGGCGAGCCCTGCTTGGCGGGCTTCTTGGAGGATTGCTCGTTGGTGTTGGTATCAGCATCTGGCTTGGGTATCTGCCGCGCTATGCCGCCACAGCCACCATCGCCGTGGGGGGCGACGTGGCCACCGTCGATCAGAACACATCCTACATCAGCCTGGCCGACGAATTCGCCTCGACCTATGCCAACCTGGCCACCCGCGCCCCCATTTTGCAAGCCGTCATCGAAGAGTTGGGGCTGGACATGTCACCGGCACGCCTCAAAAGTGCCATTTCCACCTCCATCGTGCAGGATACACATCTCGTCGAGATTACCGTTTCGCACAGCGACCCACGCCTAGCGGCTGACATCGCCAACGCCATTGCCCGACAACTCACCACGCTGCCCACCTTGCGTGTGCGTAACTTCGTGGTGCCGGTAGAAGCCGCCGCTGTTCCCACACAACTCGACCCCACGTGGCTCGTGCTGACGATGATTGTGGGCGCGCTGGGGCTCTTGCTGGTGGGTGGTCTGGTCTTCCTACGTGAATTCATGCGCGACGCCGTCTATTCCGGCGCTTCTCTCGAACGCGAAGCCGGCTTGCCTGTGCTGGTGGAAATTCACAGCCCCAAGATCAGCATACGCCGCGACGCCACACATCAGGCCTGGCGCACGCAAGAAGTGGGCGCGTGGTGGGCACTCGCGCAGCATTGCCGCCGCCGGTTGCACGCGAATGGCACCGTTGCCAACGGCATCCCCACCACGATTGCTATCGCCGCTCCCGACGAAAGCGATGCCACGGCGCTCGTCGCGGTCAACTTGGCTGCTGGCTGGGCTGAACGGGGCGAACGCGTTGTCTTGCTCAACACCGACGAACACTCGAAAATCAACACCTGGTTCGAGACCAACACCAACACCAGTCAAGGGCACGAACTACGCCTGCACACCACTGGCGTTCCCAATCTCAGCACCGCCACCTGGTCGCCGGGCACCAATGGCGCCGCCACACTCGACGACGTGTTGCACGCCCTGCGCAACCATGCCGACGTCGTCATTCTGGCATCCCCTTCCCTGCTGCATTCACCCACCAGCGTCGAAACCGTGCGACATGCCCACGGGGCCCTGCTCGCCATCACATCGGGCAGCAGCCGTCTTTCGGCCACCATCGAAGCCCGCAACGTGCTCGACCTTGTCGATGTGGACTGCTGGGGCGCTGTTGTCGCCCGCGCCTGAACTGCGCAAAGGATGAACCTGTTGAACGAACACACCGACGGCCTGACCAATCGAATAACACGCGGGCACCTGATAGCCTTTGGGCTGGGGGCATTGTCCACCATCCTGCTCTTCGCCTGCCTGTGGCTTTTCGATGTCGTGCCAGGAGCGCGTCCGGAACCGACACCAACCGCGACGCCCACACCAGCCCCAACACGGCAGCCAACGCGTACACGCCGCCCACGGCCAACACGCACACCCATGGCGTCACCCACCGCATCGGCCACACCCGCGGCCACAGCGTCGCCTACTGCGCCAGCCTCGCCTACACCGACACCACTGGTGCAAGCCACTGCCACACGGCCGGCGCCCAGTCCAGGCAAAATCGTGGGTGTTTGGGGAGTACCACCGCAAGACCTGGCGGAAGTCGCCACGTATGGCTTCGACACGGTGTTCTATGCTGCCAAAGGCCCCGAAGACGCGCTGGCATATCTGGAAACGGCACGTCAGGCCGGCGTGCAGGTGGTGCTGAACCTGCTCCCACCCGAAGCCATGGTCGACCCAACCTGCTACGCCGAAAAAGGACGCCGCGCCTGCCCTTTCGACCTGCAAGCCTTTGCCGCTGCGCTCGACACCTACCGTGGACGAGGGTTGGATGCCTACGCTGGCACCTTCTACGCCCACATGCTCATGGACGAACCATTCGACCCTACCAACTGGGGCGGCACCCCCATCAACGCCGACGACCTGCGGGCAGCGACCGCTCTTTCGTATGAAGTGTTGGGGCCCATTCCCACCGCCATCAACGCGGGCTACGTGCCCCCCATCATCGAAGCCGGCGTCGCCGACATTGTGATGTCAACGTTCTATCTCAACAAAGAACGCACCTATGGCGATGTCACGTTCTACCTGCAAGATCAGCTCGCCAATCTCCAACCGGCACGCCTGGCCGACCCCACGATGCGCTACGTGCTGCTGCTGCAAGCCGTGGGCGGGGGCGCATTTGGGCCATTCCCATCCCCCGAAGAAATGGAAGCCAAGGCCACACGGGCATGCGAAACCCCTGGTGTGGACGGCATCTTCTGGTGGACGTGGATGAAGCCCAAGGCGACCGATTTTGCCAGCGTGATACGTGGTCCCGATGGTGATGCGTATCGTGCCATGGTTGCACGCATCGCCGCCATCTGCCACGCACAATCCAAGTGAGAGGAAGTCCCATGTTCAAGAAACCACGCCCCGTTGCGCAACGCCATATCCGACGCATCGCACTCGATCTTGTCATCGTGCCGCTCGCCTACTTTCTGGCGCTCGCCTTGCGGTTCGATGGCCACATTCCCAATGCATATTGGCCTATCTGGCTGCGATGGAGCCTCATTGCAACGACGATGTTCATTGCCGCCAACTTCGCCTTTGGCAACTACCGCCGCTTGTGGGTTTTCGCCAGCGTGCGCGAAGCCATGCGCC
Source organism: Ardenticatena sp. (assembly GCA_015487975.1). Classification (GTDB taxonomy): domain Bacteria; phylum Chloroflexota; class Anaerolineae; order Ardenticatenales; family Ardenticatenaceae; genus Ardenticatena. The sequence continues at coordinate 50,871 of WFOS01000037.1, read as the reverse complement.
TGGCGGAAAGCACCATCGCCGCCGCCGTACTCTTGCTGGTGCTACACGTCCTCTGGCCAACGCCGGCACGCCTGCCCACCAGCGTCCATTTGATAGCACCGCTCCTGGTGCTCTTGCTAGAAGCCACAATTCACTTCCGCCGCATCGTGCTCGCGTGGCTCAACCCGCGTGCCCGCCGCTACCAGTACGCCCGCCCCAAACGCACCCGCGTGCTGATTGTGGGCGTGAATCATGGCGCCCGCCAACTGGCACACTCCCTGCAAAACGACTTACTGGGGCGCTACATCGTGGTCGGTTTTCTGGACGATGCGGACGAAAACCAGGCCATGAGTGTGGAAGAACTGCCGGTGTTGGGGCGTATCGCCTCGCTTCCCGAAGCCGTCGAAGAAGACAACGTGGATATGGTGGTGATCGCCCAGCGTTTCGCCAGCCGCGCTGCGCTGCAACAGGTGCTCGACCTTTGCTATCAGGCAAATGTGCAAATCAAAATTCTGCCCAGCACACTGCAACTTGTGAGTGGTGCCCAACTCGACCTGGCCGACCTGAGCGATATCGAACCTGACACGCTTCTCAACCGCGAACCCGCGACCATCGATGAACTTCACTGCCGCCGCGTCATCGAAAACCAGGTGGTACTTGTCAGTGGTGCATGTGGCTCGATTGGTTCGGAACTGGCCGCACAAATCGCCGCGCTGGCACCCCGTCGGCTCATCTTGCTCGACATCGATGAATCAGGGTTGCACGATTTGCATATTCGCCTGCAAACCGACATTCCCCACGCATCTATCGAAACCTTTTTGTGCAATGTCGCCGCACGCCGCAAACTCGAGCATCTGTTTCGCACGTACCGCCCAAGCGTGGTCTACCACGCTGCGGCCTACAAACACGTGCCGATGATGGAACGCTTCCCAGAAGAAGCCATCCTCACAAACGTGTTGGGCACACGCACCATCAGCGAACTCGCTGCCCGCTACGGCGTTCAGCGCTTCGTCTTCGTTTCGACCGACAAAGCCGTCAACCCATCCAGCGTCATGGGAGCCACCAAACGCATCGGCGAACGCTGGATTCACGCCATGCAGCGCGTCTCCACAACCCACTTCACCGCCGTGCGCTTCGGCAACGTCATTGGCAGCCGCGGTAGCGTTGTGCCTACCTTCGCCCGCCAGATCGAACGCCACTGCCCGGTCACCATTACCCACTCCGAAATGCACCGCTTTTTCATCAGCATTCCCGAAGCGGTGAGCCTGGTCATTCAGGCCAGCGCTTATACCACAGGCGGCGAATGCTACATGCTCGACATGGGCGAAGAAATCGCCATTCGCGACCTTGCCGAGCGCATGATTCGCATGAAAGGGCTGCGCCCCAACGTGGACATTCCGCTGCACTACATTGGTCTGCGCCCAGGCGAAAAATTACACGAGGAATTGAAGTACGCGGATGAGGAACGCCAACCAACGCCCCACGAACGCATTTTCTGCATCACGCCACCCCCAGCGCCCTACACACTCGATGAACTGGGAGATGCCATCGACATGCTGGTAGATGCCGCCCAACGCCTGCTCTCTCCCGACATGCTGCGGGTGCTCTGCATGGACGTCGCGTTTTGGCATGCCGAACGCATGACACACCACCTGCATGCGTGGCGCGAGCGCGGCGAATTCGCGCCGCTTCCGCTGCAATCGACTGCTTGAAATCCGCCGAACGAAAGAGAGGCTAGATCGTGAAACGAGTTTGGACGACCATCATACTTCTCATCCTGGTTGGGCTTGCCATTGGGCTGGCGGGCTGGATGCTCCTGCCGCAGCCGAACACCGCCCATACGTCCCCATCCAACAACGCCAACGCCGCCACGCTGGACCTCATCGCCCCGACTGACCCCAATCGCATCGCGGTGGAAGCATTCGTCGTGCCAATGCAATCGGCTCCGCTGAGTTTCGTCACCACCGGGCGCATTGCCGAAATCCTGGTGACAGAAGGCGAAACCGTGCAACGTGGGCAGGTTATCGCGCGGTTGGAAGACGCCGAAGCCCGCGCGGCCTTCGCCCAGGCCGAAGCCGCCCTGCGTGTCGCGCAAGCCGACTACGAACTGCTGATTGCCGGCCCCCGCCAGGAACAAATCGACGCCCTGCAAGCCGCGTTGGACGCCGCCCAGGCACGCCTCGACCAGGTACTGGAACGTGCCGACCCGCTTCAACTCGCTGCGGCGCGCACATCGCTGGCCGCTGCCCAAGCATCTCTCGAAGAGCTGCAAGAAGGCCCCCCTAATGAAGCCATCATTCAAGCCGCAGCCGAACTCGCCAATGCCGAGGCCGAGCTCAGGCTGGCACAAGCCCGCTACGACGAAGTCGCCTGGGACCCCGCTGTCGGTACACGTCCCGAAGCCCGCGATCTGGAAATCGCCACCAACACCTACACGGCCGCCAAAGCGCAGTACGACCTGCTCACACAGCCCCCCAGCGAGGCCGAATTGACCGCGGCACAGGCACAAGTGCTGAACGCGCAGGTGGCGCTTGCCGCCCTACAAGTGGATGAAAACAGCCCCGAGGTGCGCGAAGCCGCCGCACAGGTGCGCGAAGCCGAAGCCCAGCTCGAACTTCTCATGGCTGGCCCCCGCGCCCAAGAACTCGAAGCCGCACAAGCCAATGTGGATGCCGCCCGTGCTGGCGTTGCCAAGGCGGCCGCCGCACTCAGCAACCTGGAACTTCGGGCGCCTTTCGACGGTGTCATCGCCCAGATCGACGCGATGCCAGGGCAAACCGTCGGCACCACCCAAACCGTGCTCTGGCTCGCCGATACATCGTCCTGGCTCATCAAAACGCAAGACCTGAGCGAATACGACGTTGTCCATCTGCGCGAGGGCATGCCCGTGACCATCGAAATCGAAGCCCTGCCCGGCTCGACGTTCGAGGGCACCATCGAACACATCCGCCTGCAAGGCAAAGACGACAAGAACACCACCATGTACACGGTACTGATCCGTCCCAACGAATTCGACGAGCGTTTACGGTGGAACATGAGCGCCCTCGTGACGTTCGATTTGGAACAGTAAACAGAGACACCTTTGTATGCCCATCAATCGAAAGGAGTATGTCATGATCGTGATTATGTCACCTCAAGCCAGCCAGGAAGATGTCCTTTACGTCGTTGGACGTGCCGAAAGCCTGGGGTATCGGACCGCCATTTCGGAAGCCAACGGCACTGTGCTCATCAGCATCCTCGGTGACACCACCGACCTCGAACCCCCTGTCTTCGAGGGGCTCCCAGGCGTCCTGCGGCTGGCATACACCGACAAACCCTACCGACTCGCCAGCCGCGATTTTCAAGTCGAAGAGACCATCATCGATGTGAATGGCGTGCGCGTTGGCGACGGCCACCTGGTCGTCATCGCCGGCCCCTGCTCCGTAGAAAGCCGCGAGCAAATTCTGGAAACGGCGCACGCCGTGCGCGACGCCGGTGCACACATGCTGCGCGGTGGTGCGTTCAAGCCGCGGACATCGCCATACAGCTTCCAAGGGTGGGGAGAACGAGGCTTGCAACTCCTTGCCGAAGCCCGCGAACAAACCGGTTTACCCATCGTTACCGAAGTCATGGCGCCCGAACAAGTCCCCCTAGTCGCCCACTATGCCGACGTGCTCCAAATCGGTACTCGCAACATGCAAAACTTCCCATTGTTGCACGCCGTGGGCGAAACCAACAAACCGGTTCTGCTCAAACGCGGCATGATGTCCACCATCAAAGAATGGCTGATGAGCGCCGAATACATCATGTCGCATGGCAACCACAAGGTGATCCTCTGTGAACGCGGCATCCGCACATTCGAGAACGCCACCCGCAATACGCTGGACGTCAACGCCGTGCCCGTGTTGAACGCCTGGACCCATCTCCCCGTCATCGTGGACCCCAGTCATGCCGTCGGGCGACGGGCATATGTGCGTGCGGCCACACTTGCAGGCGTAGCCGCTGGCGCTGACGGGCTGATGATCGAAGTTCACCCAGATCCATCACAAGCATGGTCGGATGGCCCTCAATCACTCACATTCGCCGAATTTGCCGCCCTGATGGCTGATGTACGTGCCGTCGCTGCTGCTGTCGGACATTCACTTGCCCCAACAATGGCCACTGCATAACGAGAAGGAGATCAGCGTATGATTGTCTGGCTTGCATCATACCCACGTTCCGGAAGTACATTTTGCCGCCTCATGCTGCACCGCATGTACGGCACACATACCTATGCCAAATCGAGCGACAATTTCTTCCTTGCCCAAGGAATGAGCGAAACGGTGGGCGTTGCCCCTTTGCCGCGCCACTTCGACGACCTCGACCGCGACGATGCCATCCACTTCGTCAAAACGCATAACCTGCCCACCGACAACCGCCCGGCCATCTACCTGGTACGCGATGGGCGAGATTCGATTGTGTCGTACACCCGTTTCTTGATATTTCACGCCCGCAACAGTGGCAAGCCACTTCATCCCCTCAAACGCGCGTTGGGGCTCTTCGACACCCGTACCGTCATGTGGCACCTGGTCTTGCCATCGCGTGGGCAAACCGGCTGGGAAGCACGCCTGCACCACCCACGCACAGTGCTGCGCGCTCTGAAACGCCCCGACCGGCGACAAGGCGGCTGGGGGGTGCATGTGCACGCCTGGCAAACACGCAATGCCCCCACAAGCACGCTCTACTTCGCACATCTCATCCGCAATCCCGTGGCAGCCATCGCACACGCCATGGAAGCCCTGGGGATTCCACTCCCCATGACCAACACCGAACCACCGACGTTCGAAGAACTGCATCGCCGCTGGCCCAACTTCTTCCGCCGCGGCAAAGTCGGTGCATGGCGTGATGAAATGCCCGAAGATATCCACGAGGCTTTCTGGCGCTACCATGGCGATGCCATGCGCTCCATGGGGTTCAATCGCAACGGACTGACCACCCCGAACTGGTCACCAGCGACAATTGGTCAAACAGGATAACACAAGGAGTTTCATATGGACGCTTTTTATGACGTCGTCGTGATTGGTGGCGGCCCAGCAGGCGCCGCAACAGCAACGTTTCTAGCACAACACGGTGTGCGCACCCTTGTGCTCGAAAAGGCTCGCTTTCCCCGCTTTTCGGTGGGCGAATCGCTCATGCCCGAAACATATTGGCCGCTCAAACGCCTGGGCATGCTCGAAGCCATGCGCAAAAGCCCGTTCCCCAAAAAATACAGCGTGCAATTCGTCAGCGCCAACGGGCGCGAAGCACGCCCGTTCTACTTCTATGAAACCAATGAACATGAAAGCGCTCAGACGTGGCAGGTGCTGCGCGAAACATTCGACAAGATGCTGCTGGATAACGCACGGGCGCATGGCGTGGACGTATGCGAAGAAACCATCGTGCGCGATGTCCTGTTCGAAGATGGGCGTGCAGTCGGCGTGCGTGCCATGCAACAAACGGGCGGCAAAGAGATCGAATTTGAAGTGCCGGCACGCGTCGTGGTGGATGCTTCCGGCAAGTCTGCCTTCTTGGCACGCAAACTTGGCCTTGTCGAACGCGATCCCGGGCTGAACAAAATGGCCATTTTTGCCTACTACGAAAACGGCATCCGCGATGAGGGCATCGATGCCGGTGTCACCCGCCTTGTGTACGTGCGTGAGCATCGAGGCTGGTTCTGGTACATTCCTCTACCCGACAACACGGTGAGCGTCGGGGTCGTCGCCGCCCCGGACTTCCTCTACGAAGGGCGTGAACGCAACCCCGAAGCCATTTTGAACGCCGAAATCGAATTGTCGCCCTTCATCAAGAAACGGCTTGCCCCGGCCAGACGCATCTCGCGTGTCTATGCCATCAGTGACTTTTCCTACCGCGCCCGTCAATGTGCCGGTGATGGCTGGGTGCTGGTTGGTGACGCCTTTGGCTTCCTCGACCCGGTCTACGCATCGGGGTTGTTCCTGGCGCTCACCAGTGCCGAGATGGTGGCCGATACCATCGCCGAAGCCCTCACCGCTGGCGACACATCCCGCGCCCATTTGGAACAGTTTGGGCCACGCCTGGTCCATGGCATGGAAGCGATGCGCAAACTCATCTACGCCTTCTACACCCCCAACTTCAAGTTTGCCGACTTCGTCCGCAAACATCCAGAACATCGCATGCACTTGATCGACCTGCTCATCGGGCGTATCTACGACGGGACTGCCGACCCCATTTTCGACACCATCGCGCAATACTGTATGCTGCCCGATCCCATGCCGCTCGACCTGTGTACCCCTCTTGCACAAACGGAGTGAACCATGAGCAGCCGCCATCATTCACACAACAAAACAACCCTGGGATTTGTGTTGAAACGCCTCTGGCACGAAGGAATCGTTGCGCGTGTAGACAAATACCGCTACCTGGAACCCACCACGCCCTTGCCACTCGACAAACCCGCTCCCGAAGGGCTCCGTTTCGAACCGATCACACACGAGAACGTCGCCCGCATTGTCCCGTGGAAAGGGCGTTTGCACGCATGGCGTTTCCGCATTCTGCTCAATCGTGGCTATGTGGGGCTCTACGCCATCCTGAACGACGACGTCGTTGGGTACCTCTGGTCGGTGCCCAAATTGCACCGCTGGGCGCCCGGTTGTCTGCACGATGTGCTGGAAGTGGACGAAGTGCTGGGCGGACGCATGGAGATTCGCCCCGACATGCGCCGCCGCAACATTGGCATGCACGCCCGTGCCCGTTTGCAACAGGTGCTTGCCGAGTCGTTCGGCAAGAAGTTGCGCTACACGTGGGGAACGGTCCTTGTCGAAAACACCCCCATGCAACGGATGGTCGAACGCCTGGGCTTCATCAAACATGAACTCATGCGGACCTACGTCATTCTAGGGCATCTTTACATCCATTTGCTGTGGTCACTCGATGAGACGGGGGCACCAATTGGACGCCCGCGCGTGGTGATACGTCCCAAATTGCCCGATATTTTCTTCATTGCCCCCATAGCCGGGCAACGGCAACCTACACTGACGACACCAAAAAGGAGACCTCATATGCACACACGGTAATCTTCTTCGGTGAGTCGAGCCAATGATATTTCCAGGAGGTAACCGAATGTTTTCCCCCATCCCAAAAACACGCCTGTGGAGCGTCATAGCGTTGGTGGTGACGGTGCTTGTCGTATTCAGTGGCATACGCCAATCCCCTGTCGAAGAAGTCGTCGCCCAAGAGGCTGGCACATGGCAGCCCCAAAACTTGAGCGCGGGCACCCCAACCGTCATACCCGCGCAACATTTCGACACATCACCTGAACTGCGCACCATCCCACCCTCGGTAAGCGCCAATGCACTCAAATCGCGCGAAATCCCGTTGTGGCCATTGCCACGCAAAACGATTGACAAGACCAATGCCCCTCAGCGCAGTAGGGTGATGGAACCTGCCATGCCAGCTGTGCCTGCCATTCCTGCCCCCAACTTGACGTTCGAGGGAGTTGGCAACGTCAACAATGTGCTTCCCCCTGACCCGGTCGGCGATATTGGCCCCAACCATTACGTCGAAATGGTCAACATCGCCTTCGCCATCTACGACCGTAGTGGCAATCTGCTCTATGGCCCCGCCAACAACAACACCCTTTTTGCCGGGTTTGGTGGCCCGTGCGAAACCGCCAACGATGGCGACCCCATCGTGCTCTACGATCACCTTGCCGACCGCTGGATGATGAGCCAGTTTGCGTTGCCCAACTTTCCATCCGGGCCGTTCTACCAATGCATCGCTGTCTCCCAAAGTGGTGATCCATTGGGCGCATGGCACCGCTACGAATTTCTCATCAGCAACACCAAATTGAACGATTACCCCAAGTTTGGCGTCTGGCCAGATGGCTACTACATGACCATCAATCAGTTCACTTGCAGCATTTTCACGTGCAGCTGGGCGGGGGCTGGCGCGGTCGCCTTCGAACGCGACCAGATGTTGAATGGCCTCCCCGCCAACATGGTCTACTTCGACCTGTTCGGCATCGACCCAAATCTGGGGGGGATGCTGCCATCAGACCTCGACGGGCCAGCGCCGCCTGCCGGCACGCCCAACGTGGTCATGCAAATGGATGATGACGCGTGGGGCTACTCGCCCGACCAAGTGCAACTGTGGGATTTCCACGTGGATTGGGGTAACCCCGCCGCTTCGACCTTCACGTTCAATACGGCGCTTCCCGTGGCCGCCTTCGATAGCGACCTGTGCGGCTATGCTCGCGACTGCATTCCGCAACCGGGAACGGCCGCCCGTGTCGATGCCATCTCCGACCGGCTCATGTTCCGTCTACAATTCCGCGATTTTGGGACGCATCAAACATTGGTCACCAACCACACGGTGGATGTCGATGGGAGCGACCATGCCGGTATTCGCTGGTACGAAGTGCGCAACAGCGGGAGCGGCTGGTTTGTCCACCAGCAAGGCACCTACGCGCCGGATGCCAACCATCGCTGGATGGGGAGCGCCGCCATGGATGGACAGGGCAACATGGCCATTGGATTTAGTGTTTCCAGTAGCACATTGTTCCCGTCCATTCACTATACCGGACGGCTCGCTGGTGATCCACTTGGCACCATGCCCCAGGGCGAAGGCATCATCATCACCGGGAGCGGCTCGCAAACGTCGTCCTTCTCACGGTGGGGCGATTACAGCGCTCTCAGCGTTGACCCGACCGACGATTGCACCTTCTGGTACGTAACCGAGTACTACCCGACGACCAGCCAACAATCGTGGCATACGCGCGTCGGCACATTCGATCTGGGCACATGCGGCACGCCAACACCCACCCCCACCGCGACTGCCACACCACCAGGCCCCACACCGACACCAACACCACCACCGACAACAACGCCTACACCAACACCCACCCCCACACCCCAGGCCTTCTTCTTCCTGGCGAACATGAATGGCGACAACGAAGTGCCGCCCGTCACCACCAACACGATGGGGCGTGCCCGCTTCCGCCTTTCGCCAGATGAGACACGCCTCCAATACCGCGTGCTGGTACGCAACCTTGTGGATGGCACCGCCGCCCACATTCACTGTGGGGCGCCAGGCGTCAACGGACCTGTGGGCGCAACATTGTTCAGTGGCGGTCCTGTCAGCATTGCAAGCGGTGTGCTTACGCAAGGCCTGCTCACAGCCCCAGATGCTGGCAATGGGTGCGGTTGGCTCACCCTTGCTGACATGGTAGCCGACATGCGAGCTGGCAACACCTACATCAATGTGCATACACTCGCTCATCCAAGTGGTGAAATTCGCGGACCAATCATGCCCTTACTGCCATGAACAACATGACACACACAACGTGGGGAGGCCTCTTGGCGCCTCCCCACCACACACAACCGCATACCACCTTATTGCGTGACCGTTGCGAAGACGTAGGCGACATCGTCAGCATACGCATCAATCACATCATCCAGACTGCGTGTTGCCCATGTTGGCGTGAGCCATGGATAGAAGAGGATACCGTCGAACGCGCCCGTATTCCACACCAGACGACCTGTTTCGCGTACCCATTGCTCATCGGGCATGGGCATATTCGCCCCTTCCCAAACCGCCATCATGGGCACAACCTGCAACCCAGGTGTGATCGCTTTGGCATCGAGCGTCGTTTGCACCTGAGCATCCAGATACGCAGCATAGTTCATTTTCGGCACCGTCACAGTGAACGCGGCCAAATCCGTCACTGGCGCCCCACCCGATTCAGACAGCAATCGATCAAGGCATCCCGACAGTTTGCCAAAATTGACGAAGAGTTTCAGCGATGGGTCATACGCTTTGACGGTAGCGTACAACTGGGCCATTTCCGCCCCAGTGATATTGAACTTGTCGGGGTGGCATGGCTCGTCAATCAGGTAGAAGCCCACAAAAGCTGGATCGCCCACAAGCGTGGTGCCATCGAAGGTGTTGTGCAGAATGGTCGTCACCGCCGCCAAATCCAAATGGCCGTCGGCGGTGGTGAACGCCTTGCGGTCGGGCCCGCGCAGCAAGAAATTCAACCCTTGGCGCTTGGCGGTATCGAACGCCGCTTGCACCTGGCTGGGATTGGTACTCCCGCGATATTCAACCGTGCGGCCACCCAGCGTCAGTACCATTCCAAAATCATCTTCGGACATGCCCATAATGCCCATCACCGATGGAGCGATGGACGCCCCAGGTGGTATCGGCGTCGGCGTTGGAGAAGGGGTTGGACTGGGTGTCGGTGTTGGCGAAGGAGTGGGCGAAGGGGTTGGCGTCACTTTGGGGGGACGAGCATGCCGCAAAACGAGCGGCACGTACACATCATGCGTTGCGCTTGTTGGATTTGCCAGCGCAGGCTGGCTTGTCTGACCATACCACCATACACCAATCATCATACTCACCATCACGGTTGCGTAGAAAAGTATGCGACGCATAACGTATGCCTCCATGCAAGAGTATTTGCGTGTTCCACGCATCGATACCCTATCAAGTGCACAGAGGCTTTGCTATGGGCTTTCCCGTCGATCAGGGACATCGACCAAAGCCATCCGCAAGCGGGAAAAAAGTACGTGGGGCGTCCTACGCGATGTAAAAAACTCGAAAAAAAGGGTGCCATGATATCGGCATTTTCAAGCAAACACCATCAACGAAAAGGGACTTTCGTCTAGGGGGAACTGCGATGACAACGCAAAAACGCCAACCGATCACGCTCGCGATTGCCAACAAAAATGTCATGGTTGCCAAAGCGTTCAAATATTTTCTCAGCACGCAATTCCTGCAACCCGATGACACCGTTGTGATTTACACCGATCTGTCCACACTGATAGACGCCATACGAGAGACGCCTTTCGACATTCTTCTGCTGGACGATACGTTCACGTTCACGGAATTGTTCGAGAGCCTGCACGCATTGCAATCTACTCACGAGCCAAATGTGATTTTGCTCACCGACGAGGCCGCCACACACTACATGCAGCTCATCCGCATGGGTGTACGTGGCATCATCTCGAAGCAAGAAAGCCCTCAGGTGCTCTTCAAAGCCATCGAGAAGGTGCTACAAGGCGAAGCCTGGCTGGAACGCCACTTCATGGCCACGATTATCGGGCACATCTCAGGGCGTGCTGAAAGAACGCCCTACGAGCGCGCGCGTTTGGCGATGCAATCCCTCTCGGAACGTGAACACGAAGTCGTCCGCCTGGTCTGCATGGGGCTGAAAAACGAAGAAATCGCCAACCGCCTCTATGTAAGCGAATCCACCATCCGCCATCATCTTTCGACCATCTACCGTAAGTTGAACGTACGCGACCGCGTCAACCTGGTTATTTTTGCATATCAATATGGGATGGTAGCGGTGCCAGAAGCGTATGAGCCCCCTGTTCGGAAAGCCCGCTAGCAACGGGCGACCAGAAGAAACGCACATAAAACCGACGCAGAATGCGCAGCGTTGGCGCTCCTATCAGGCCGAGGAGCAACACGTTGCCCACGGCACGCCCTGTATCCCATGCCAACGACGTGAGTAGATAAAACGCTGCATAGCGTTGCAGGGTCTCGCGCCACGTGATGCCAGGCTGCCAGTACATCTCCCCCCCGCCAACGAAAGGCCAGAAAAACAGATTCATCAGGATACCGTAAACATACCCCCACACGCCGCCAAACACCACCAAGGCCACCACTTCACGCCGTGCTACCAGCCGTCCCCGTGCCAGGCGAGGGCGCACCACCCACGCCAGCCAAGCAGCGCTCATGCCAACCCACCCCGTCGCAAACATCTGAAACGGAACCCAGGGCCCCATGCCACCCGTCAACAAAGCACTGACGAACATTGTCATTGCACCCAGCAAAAACCCAAACCGTGCGCCAAAGACATAGCCCCCTACAATCACCAGTGCAAACACCGGGGAAAAGCCGCCAATGTTGAAGACCGAGAGCACCGCATCGAACAAGCGCAAGCTTGCATTGAAGGCCGTCAACACCCCCAACAACGCCACGGTTTTGGTGTTCAGGCCATCTTGTTCCAGTTCCACGAACAACACTGCGAGCGCCAGCACCACCAACAACGCCATCAACAACGGCGCATCCTGTGCGTGTGCCTGTTGCGGCCCTGTTTGCACCACTTCGGGCACAAAGAAGGGCGCAATGAACGCTGCCACGCCAATCAGGCTCACCAACACCATCAGTAGCCACCCCACCAGGCGATGACTCCACCCATACAAACGCGGATACCGTTCACGCCACGCTCTCATCAAGCCCTCCTTCGGGAATGCGTACCCCCAGTGCCGACACATCCAGCGCATAGCCTGCAACCGCCAGCCAGACACGCGCCGCCCGCGCCGCCAACCACTGATTGAGCCGCCCCGCCACATCACGATACAGGCGCCCCAGCGGATACGCGGGCACGATACCGCTCCCCACCTCGTTACTCACCACCACCAGCGCCCACGAACGCGACATCACCAACGCCAGCAAGGCTTCCATCTCGCGGGTTGCCATCGTCAGCAACGCAGCCTCATTGGGAGACGGTAGCGCCATCATCAGATTGGAAAGCCACAGCGTGATACAGTCGAGCAAGACCACGCTACGCGGGGGCATATCCACGTCTGCCAACGCTGCCGCCACATGCTGAGGCGCTTCCACCGTGCGCCATTCCGCCGGCCGGCGGGCACGATGCGCGGCGATCCGCGCCTGCATTTCGGCGTCGCCAGGCTCGGCGGTTGCCACATACACCACAGGTGTTCCGCTGAGCGTCGCGAGGGCTTCTGCGAGACGGCTTTTGCCACTGCGTGCCCCCCCCAATACCAGCGTCAATGTACCTGGCTGTGGTGCCGTCAACTGGTTTATCGCGCGCATGCTTTACCTCTCATCCAGCGTTCCACACTCCCCATGTGCCAACAGACGTTCGAGCACATCACGAGAGCGCCAAAAATCTTCTTCGTACACCTCGAGCGTCAGCACACCTCGCCACCCATACCGCACGAGGCGACACACAACGCGGCGCAATGCCACCTCGTCGGCGCTATCGAGCGACGCATGGTCGCCTGACGGCGCCACCGCATGCAGATGCACAACACGCAGACGCGGCCACCAGCGTCGCCACAGCGCCACGGGATCGCCCCCCAGTTTCCACACATGCCCCACATCCAGGCAGTAGGCCACGCCACACCCTTCGACCACGGGCACAAACGCCTCACATGGCGCGTTTTCCAGGTTTTCGACACACAACGGCGCGGGGGACACATCGCGCAAGGCGATGAGTGCTTCATACGCCCAGGCTTGCCACGCCGCTGTGCCTGCTGGCTCATTGCCCCCGTCCAAATGCACCACCACAGCGCTGAGCGGCAACGCCGCACATTGCTGAATCAGCGCAACCGCTTCACGGATTGCGGCACGGCGCACATGCGCCTCGTGATGCACGAGCGCCAAATGTGTAGGAAGATGGAGCGAAAACGTCAGCCCGTGCAGCGCGGCCAGACGGGCCAACGTGTGCATCTCGTTCGCTGTGGGGTAGTTGCACATCTGCCCCGTATCGAACAACACCAACTCGATATCGTCCACCACGTGGCGCAGAGCGTATGCATTGGTCACCAGATCACCACGCACCACATACGACGTGCTGCCCAGCCGAAAGGGAAAATGCCGAGCCCTCACGCCAACACCAGCGCCGCCAACACCAGTGTGGCCGTTTCCACCACCACGTTCAGTGCGCCGTAGGTGTCGCCTGTCAGGCCACCCCCCAAACGCGCCGCCATTCGCCCCGCCAGCCAATGCCCCAGCACGCACGCCATGCCTCCCACCAGCACCACGCCACGCCCCAGTAAGAGCAAGACCAGCCCCCAGGCCATCACCCACACTCGGTCAGAGCGGCGCGGCGCTACTAGACGCCCCATCCCCTGTGGGCGAGCATACTGCCAGTGGAGTTGCGCCCACAGCATGCACAGACGCCCACAGAAGGGTGCCGCAACCAACACACGCGGTAACATCGGCGACGTCCACAACGCCGCCAGGGCACTCCATGCCAGCAAAAGCAGCAGCGGCACCGCCACCAACGCGAACGCGCCCACGTGTGTATCGCGCAAAATCACCAGGCGGCGCTCGGGTGGCACAGGCGCCAGCAACGCATCGGCACAATCGGCGAACCCATCATGGTGAAGCGCCCCCGTCGCGGCAATCCAGGCGGTCAACACCAACGCCGCACCCAGCAGCGCGGATACACGCGGCATGAGCAGCCACGCCATGCCCGCCAGCAAGCCGCCCAACACCAGCCCCACCAGCGGGAACCAGCGTGCGGCACGGGCAAAATCATCCGTGGTCAGCGTCTCCGTAGGCACCGGAAACGTGGTGAGAAAGGCAAAAGCAGCTTGCACGGCACGCCTCGTTTCACGCATTGGCTTCGACCACCTCTTCGACCGTTGCCACAACCCCCAGTGCTTGCGCCAATTGGGGGGCAAAATCGGCATGCTGTGCCAGCGTCGCACGCGCAGGCCCATCCGCCACCAACCGCCCCGCATCTAGAATGAGCACGCGGTCGGCGGCTTCGGCTATCACTTCGACATCGTGCGACACGAACAGGATCGCCGCGCCTTCCGCCTGCCATTCGCGCAACATGCGTACCAACGCCTGTTTTTGCAGGCGATCGAGCCCCCGTGTGGGTTCATCCAGCAAGATGATGGGAGGCGACGTCGCCAGCACAGCCGCCAGCGCCACCCGCTCGCGCTGCCCCACGCTCAAATCGCGCGGATAGGCATCGGCGACATCCATCAGCCCCAAGCGGTCGAGCAATTGCAACGGGGCTATGGGCGCCTGCGCTGGGGGCAGGTTGTGGTTGCGCAACGTTGTGAGCACTTCATCGAGCACACTTTCGGCAAAGAGCAAGGCATTGGGGTTTTGCGGCAAATACGCCACGTGGCGGCACACCTCATGCACTGCGCGTTCGCGTGTGCTGACACCCTCGATGCGGACGTCGCCTGTGTCGGGATGGAGCAAGCCTACCAGCAGGCGCAACAGCGTGCTTTTCCCACTGCCATTATGCCCCAGTAAGGACACAAATTCGCCCGCATGCAGGCGAAACGACACATCATGCAGTGCGGCACGACGTGGGTAGGCAAATGAAACCTGCTCGACTTCGACGACGACATCCCCTGCTGGTGATGGTGCGACGGTAGGCGGTGGAAGGTGCAGCGTGGCAACCTCTGCACGGGCTTCTTCGACACTCAGTGGCACAGGCGACCATCCCAGTGCACGCCCCAACCGTGTGATGGGGGGCGCCAGGTCGCTTTGGGCGAGCACATCGCGCGGCGCACCATCCAGAAGCGGCTTGCCCGCACCGCGCACCCACAGCACGCGGTCGGCAATGGCAGCCACACGTTCGATACGATGCTCCGCTAGCACCACCGTCATGCCCAGGTCGTTGTTGAGGCGCACCAACACGTGCAACACATCCTGCGCTGCGCGGGGGTCGAGTTGCGAAGTAGGCTCATCCAACACCAGCACCGAAGGGCGTTGCATGAGTACGCTGGCAATTGCCACGCGCTGTTTTTCGCCACCGCTCAAATGGGCAACACGACGATGGCGCAAGTGGGCAATATCCAGCCAATCCAGCGTTTCATCTAGCCGTCGGGCAATCTCATCCGGTGGAACGCCAGCTTGTTCCAGTCCAAAGACCAGTTCGTCTTCGACGCGCTCCAGCACAAACTGACTCTCGGGGTCCTGGAACACAAAGCCCACCACATCGCTGAGCATGCGCGGCGTATGCGTGCGTGTATCGCGGCCTGCCACCAGCACCCGCCCGCCAAACGTGCCACCATGAAAATGGGGGACCAACCCATTCAACAAGCGCAACAATGTGCTTTTGCCACTTCCGCTTTCGCCAATCACCAGCACGAATTCGCCTGGCAGGATGTGCAGAGACACATCCACCAGCGTCGGTGTTTCTGCCAGGGGATAGGCATAGGTCACACGGTCGAGCAGGATGATGGGATGGCTCATGCAGATTCGCTCCGTTTCCAGAACGCAGGGGCAGCCACGCCCATGTAGGCCACACCCAACCATGTCTCGAAGGGGGGCATGCTCAAACGTGGGTAGGGATAGAACGCGAGCGCCGCAGGGTCGAACAGCGCCACCGACCAAACGACGGCCAGCACACCCAACGAGATGAGCAGGAGGGTTTTATCCTCGTCGTGCCAGGGGCGTCGATGGAAACGTGTGCGCCGCGCGGCACGGTTCAGTCGGAAGAAGCCCCACAACAGCAAGAGCAAGCCTGCCGCGCTCATCCCCAGCCCCACCACAGGGTGCGCCAACAGGCGGTGCAGCCCCAAGCCCAGCAAGAGCAACATCAACCCAGCCAACAAGGCCAGACGTGCTCGCAAGCCACCTTGCAATGCACGACCACCAAAGCCGCGGCTTTCCAGAGCTTCCGCCAACTGGATGGCGCGTTCCAACCCGTCGATGAGCAGGGGTAAGAGCAGCGGGAGCACATCGCGCCACGAACGCATACGATGCCCGCGAATCATTTGGGCTTCGCGCACGTCGCGGTAGGCACGCACCGTTTGCGGTACGAACGAAAGTGCGATGCTCACGACAAGCCCGGCGTGGAACAAAAAGCCAGGCGTCAACCGCAAGAGTTCGGCGTAATCGCTGACATCGTTGAACGTGGTGAAGATGAGCAGCAACGTCATCAGCGACACACCCGTCAGCGCGCCAAAGAGAATCGCTTCGGCTGTGATCGCCCCCCCAATCAAAGGCCACGATGCGGGCAATCGCAAGAGTACATGCTCGCCGTAGTGAATGGTCAATCCGTTGAAGAGCGCCGCAAACATGATGAACAGCCAGCCCCAACGCAAGAGCCACGCGGCAATCCCTTCTGGGTTGGGCACCAGCACACTTCGCACCCACAACACAGCCAGCAATGCCAATGTCAGGTAGAACGGGTTGCGCGTCAGCAGAGTGGCACTAACCGCAGCCGCGCACCACGCAAGCCAGGCATAGGGATGAAAGGGCATGGTCATCTCCGCCGCGAGGCGATGATGCCTCCCACCAGCATCGCCACGAACAGTCCAAATGCAAGCAAGCGCCATGGCGACGAGGTATCGGCAAGGGGTTCAGCAGGCGTGGTTGTGGGGGGTGGCGTGGGCGGCAATGCGGGTGTGGGGGTTTCGCGTACCACGGGCGCACGCGGAGACATTGGTTCAGGGGTCACGCTTGGGATGATACGCATGCCAGGCGTTGCCGTGGGGGTAGGCAACACCTCGGCGCAGACATCGGCAAAGGTCAACGCAGGTGGTTCCTGCGCATTGCCTGGGGTTCCTGCTCCCCAACGCCAACCGTCCACATCGCCATGGGAGACCTGATACGCACCAGCCCCAAGGTTGCTATACTGCCATGTGCCATTTTCGGGGTCGAGATGCCAATACGACCAATAGACACACGGGCCATTCCCTTCACACTGGCAAAAACATGATTCAGTGGGATACTGGCACCCTTCGCCGCCAATAGCGCAAACTTTTGCGCCACCGCTCATATCCATGATGACGTCGAGCCCACTCCGCGCCAGCAATTCCGCCCCGCTGATGGTGTCTTCATCGAAACCGACGCAGGCGGTTTCCACACGTCCATCGCCATATTGCACCACCACACCCGCGTAATTGGGGCCATCAGCCATCACAGCCAACGTCCCCCACGACAGCAGCGCCAGTATTGCACTCACCAACACCACTATTCGACGCATACCACGTCCCCCAGAAGCAAGGGCGCACACCCCATTGGGCGCGCGCCCTGTTGTGCGCTGCTCAGGCACGTTTCAGCACCAAGCCGCTCCCCAATGCCGCCAGGCCTGCCACCACCAGCCAGAGCCAGGTGGTGTCGGGCGCACCCGTTTCGGCCAGGAGAGTGGGGACAACGGGTGGGCGTGCTGCTTCCACCACAGGCACCTGCACGTAGGAATAGCCTGCCAGCGCGGGAACGGCTTGCGCCGTTGCCAGCAGGTTTTCACCAGGCACAGCCGCTTGCCATTGGAATGCGCCACTTTCGGTTTGCAAGGCAGCCAGTGCCTCTTGCGGGTTGTTCCAGTCGGCAAGGTCTTCGCCCGCCGCCATCAACGCCTGAATCACCCAGGCGGTGCTATTCGCGTCGGTATCCGTACCAAAGTCGCTGGGTTTCTGGTACGGGAAGCCACCATCGTCATTCTGCTGGCTCTTCAAGAAGTCAAGGGCCTTGGCAACCGCATCGTCACCTGCGTTTGCCGCCACCAATGCTTGAATCGCCAGCGCCGTGGTGTTCGTATCGGACTGGCTTGCACCGTCGAACGACCAACCACCATCATCGGCTTGCAGGTCGATCAACGCCTGCGCAGCCCCTTCGGGAATGGGGGCCCCCGCGTTCTTCAACGCCAGCATGGCAAACGCATGGTCGGTTACCAGCCCCTGGAAGCGCCCTGTATTGCCATCGTACGCAGCATTGATTGCCGCCACAAGGTCCACCCCGCCAAAAGAAGTGGGGGCTTGCCCCGTTGCCACTGCGGCGAGCGTCAACTTTGCCAGCGTGCCCGCCCCCGAGGCGGTACTGGCTTGTGTGGCCAGAAAATCAAGCGGCGAAGGCGTTGCCCAGGTGCTGACATCCTCGCCCACCGAAGCAGCGGCCAACACCACATCCACCGTTGCTCCAACGCTGCTGCCTTCGCTGAAACCATCACTCACACCGCCATCGGCCTGCACCTGCCCGCGCAACCATGCGACAGCGGCTGGCAAGTCAGCCGCGGCAAAGGCGGGCACTGCCAGCGTCAATGTGAGCAAGACCACCACAAGAACCGACTTGATTCCACGCATTGCATCCCTCCTGTTCGTCCCCATGTTGAAAACAACAAAAAACCTTCCCCCGAATGTCGCTGGAGAAGGTGCTTGCTGGCGCAAGGCTCCTTTCCCTTTCCGCGAAGGGGGCGGGAGCGCAGCACGTCGTCGGCGATCTGGCTTATCGGCCGAAGCCGAATCACAGTTGCGGGACAGCGCCGGACTTTCACCGGACTTCCCCGAACGACGGCTGTGCCACGACTATTCCATTGTCAGCGCGTGGTGAGTATATCGGTAGCTCCGATGCTGTCAAAACGTTTGCCCAGAGATTGCAGGTGCAGGTACAATGTGCGCCGACCCATTCGCGAGCCAATCCGCGTACGTTCAGAAAGGCGGACGCGTGAAGGAGGAAACAAGCATGAAAGAAGAAGCGCCGTTGCTTTCAGTGATTGTTCCGATTTACAATGAAGAGGTTGTCATTCCCGAACTCTACCGCCGCCTGACGCAGGTGCTGGAACAGATTGGGGAGCCATTCGAAGTCATCTGTGTCAATGACGGAAGCCGCGACAACTCGCTTGCTCTGCTGCACGAGATTCATCGTCGCGACACGCGCTGGAAGGTGCTCAGTTTCGCACGCAACTTTGGGCACCAGGCAGCCATCACGGCAGGGCTAGATTATGCCCGTGGGCAAGCTGTGGTCATCATCGATGCCGACCTGCAAGACCCGCCCGAGCTGATTGCCGATTTGCTTGCCAAATGGTGCGAGGGGTACGAAGTGGTATACGCCGTGCGTACTGAACGTGAAGGCGAAACGTGGTTCAAAGAATTCACTGCCAAGATTTTCTACCGCCTGATGCACGCTATCACCAGCGTGGACATTCCCATCGATACGGGTGACTTTCGCTTGATGGACCGCACAGTCGTCGAAACGTTGCGCCACATGCGCGAACGCCACCGCTTCATGCGTGGCATGGCGGCCTGGGTCGGCTTTCGTCAAATTGGCATTCCTTACCGTCGCCATGCACGTTATGCAGGAGAAACCAAGTACCCCTTCCGAAAAATGCTCCGTTTCGCCCTGGATGGTATCACCAGTTTCAGTTATTTTCCCCTGCAACTCGCCACCTATTTTGGCTTTGCCATCGCACTGTTGAGTGTCATTTTCATAGCCGTGGTTGTTGCCATGCGCCTGTCCGGGTTGCATGCGTTCGAGGGACAAGCCACCACATTGATTGCCGTACTTTTCCTTGGAAGCATCCAACTCATTTCATTGGGGATTTTAGGCGAGTACATCGGGCGTATTTACGAGGAAAGCAAAGGGCGCCCGCTCTATGTCATCGCGCAAGCCTGGGGGCTCGACCACCCCATGCTCTCGATGATGCCACCTCACTCGCACATTACCGATGTGAGTGAATGGCATCGCCAGCCACGCCATAGCAATGCCGCCAACGAAGAAGAGACCCCCGAAACGGAAACAGCGCCACACAAATGGAGATCGTAATCCGGTTCGGCGACATCTCACAACGTGCCAATGTGTCAAAAGGAAGGAAATCTTGTTTCTTCAAGCAAAAGGCCTGTCAGGAGACTTCATTCTGACAGGCCTTTGTGTGTTTCATCTGCACGAAAGGCGTTCGATGGCTCATCGAATACGAATGCCGGTGTTTCCCAAACCCTGACTGTGCACACTCCTCCTGGTGCCGCGTTCGTTTCAACCATTACACATTGCTAATAACGTGTGTGAAAGACCATCAATGGATCGACGGTTACAGCTTTGCGCATTGCCACAAAAGCTGCCAGGGCAGAAAAGGCAATAACAGCGAGATATGTCAGAAGAACAACTGGCACATTGAGCAAAATGTCTATATCAAAAAGTCGTGACAGGATTGGGGCGATGGCAAATGTTCCAAGCACACCCAACACAAAACCAATCGTTGCTCCCCAAAGTGTCTGTTTTAGGACGATGAGAGCCACAAAGCGATTGCTTGCCCCAATGGCCTTGAGGACCCCAAATTCGGGTAATTTTTCCACAGTAGCCGTGTATGTTGCCAACAAAATCACGACTGCTGCCACGGCCAACACCACGACACCCATTGCCACGATCCATACCCCAATCCACTGCATCCAAACACCGACACTATTTTCGAGGAATTGGTCTCGGCTGAGCACATCCAACTCGGTTGTAGCAGCAAGCTCATCACATATCGAACATTCCCACTCTGGTGCAGCAAAAGCATTATAGTGGCGAACCGCCACAGGTTTCGTTTCGACTCGTGCCAACACATAGCTGATGTCATTCGTCATGAGAATACGCTGCGCAGTTTCCAATGGAACGAATCCCATTTTTTCAGTAAGTGTGCTGGTATCACGAGAGAGAGCAATCACACGCAACTCATATTCACCTACACGAATAGTATCTCCAACGAGAATCTTATTTTCCTGGGCAACCTTCTCATCGAGGATCATCTCATTCGCACGTGGATGCCGAACGCCTCCTCCATCCTGTAATGCCCAAGGGCCACCGACACCAGTTGTCGTCTCGTATCCCACGAGCGTTAGAGGGAAAGATCTCTCTTCGAGCAATGCTCCATCCACGCCAAGCGGTATACCCGATACATCAGCGACAATCAGTGGAAAAACTGCTTCGACATGAGGATGGCGAGCGACCTCTGCCAACGTTGTAGACGGAATGAATGAGCGCTTGGTAATATTGTCCGAACCAGGGCGAGTTACCCAAAGATCAGCCTCGACATGCGCAATATAGATAGCTGCTCTATCCATGGCATACAGCAACATGCCAATGTTGTAAAGGATCAATGTGACAGTCACAGCCACACCCAGTACAACCAAGACAAGTCGCGCCCGATCATGTACGAGATTACGGCGGGCAATCGGAACCACTTTACACCTCCTGATGTCATTCAATGATTTCCCATCGAAAACGACACAAGGAACCATAGAATTACGCACGTGTTCAACACAACCAACCCATAGCCGGTAGGCATACACCTGTTGCGAGCACTCTTGGCGATACCATACGCTCCATGACGATGTTGGTATCCAGTAAACCCGAGGAATTATGGAAAAGGATGCGGTGGCGATTCCCCATATGGAAGAACACCATTACTCGGCCAGCTCATACGCTGGGGTACAGTTCGAAGACGAGGATGTCCCAAAGGCCGACAGTGGATGCCAATACTAAGCGGTACAAGGCCAGGGATGAGCACCTTCCATACAGTAAGCCCCATTTGAGCCACGTCTGATAATGTTATATCAACAGCAAATGGTTCAAACCCTCGAGCAGTAAGGTGAGCAACCAGGCGAGAAACTTCGGTTTTTACCGACAGGGGGAATTCTTGGTCAAAATCCGAAGGTGTGTGGAACGATGCTTCTATCCAAAGATGTTCGGCAAAAGGAATCGCCTCTGGAAAACCATAGAGGAATGGATGCGCTGCCATCGAGTGTGGTCTTTGCGCTGCTTCAAAGGCATCTTGCCAAGAAAGCGGATGATTGTGATGTTCCTCATACATCCAGACCCATGTATGATAGGCTTCGAATGCAGCTGCCTCGGCAGCTTCCCGATATGTCCAACGCGCTGCGGCACCAAGTGCGAGGGCAGGTCGCCGCATTTTGTCATCGACAATAACCGCCAAAATAACTGGAATCCCTATGTCAGTCGTTATATCACGTAACAACAGGCGCCGTCCACTACGTGAAAGTAACGCAGCTAAGTTAGTAACAGCAAGGCTCACATCAGAAGGATGGACAAGGGGAGTAATAGACCGGGATTCCCAAACAATCGTAAAAGCATCACGTTCAACAACTTCATAAATTCCACGGCGAAGTGCTTCGTTGGATGTACGATGTGCAGCCGTTCCAGTCGAGACACCTGCTGTCAGGCGCACACATGGTTCTGCTAACAACCAAACAAGTGAAGCGGGCACAGATACGCTATGTTTGTCATACAGTGAGATTGCCTTGGTCCATTCATCAACTCGCAATGGGTCAAATCGCTCATACATAAATTCTGGGTGATTCCATTGAGAATCATCAAATGGCTGAAACATGGAAATCTGCAAGGGCGCATATGGAAGCGAGTATGCAGTCCCCATGAAGAGCCGATCAGTACAAGGGAACTGCAAACAATACCGTTCTGCAGATTCTCCCCAAGCAGATAGGAGAGCATCTTGCCAGGAGAGAGCATGTGCGCTTCCAGTAATACGTGTACCCGTAGGCGTACGTCCAAGAACCGAAACCATCCACGTATCATTTCGATAAGTAGACGATGCACGATGCCATCCAACATATGTACACCAACTTGCCAAACCAGGCATTACAGTTGACGTCATACAGCCATCTCCTTTATGGCACTGGGTGAAAATCATTCAACAACTCTTCAGACGAACACAACGAGGCATACCCCAAACGAGCAGGCACTTTGACAATACGTTGATTGCCCAAATGACGCCATAGACCAATCGATTGGCGGACCAATGAAACCGAAACTGCTCGCACGACAAAAAGT
The DNA here is from genome assembly GCA_015487975.1 of Ardenticatena sp. Taxonomy (GTDB): domain Bacteria; phylum Chloroflexota; class Anaerolineae; order Ardenticatenales; family Ardenticatenaceae; genus Ardenticatena. The sequence goes on along the minus strand of WFOS01000037.1, from coordinate 27,627 downwards.
CCCCACGAAGCAACATCTGGTGGTGTACAATCTACAAGAGCAAGATGCTGACCATTTCGACGAAATGTATCAACCAGATAAGAGAAACCATCATCATCATGCAAGGGTAGAGTTTCCTCAGGCGCACAATGACGGGGCGCATGTGAAGAGCACCATAAAAAATCGAAATGAGTAGCACTTTCGGGAAACGCATAATAGAGTGCATGGGCAAAAAAAGATGGACGCATGTATATTTCTCGAATCACATCTTGATAGATATATCGCCGACGCTGCCAAACCAGAGAAGTTGAACGCCAGCTCATCATTGCTTCGATCAGAGCCTTCGATAAGGCATCCCAACGAGAAAATGCAGCAGCACTTCCAATAGAAAATGTTGGAGCCCGTGAATGCGAGCGTATACATACGAGGACAACTGGTATTTGGAGATCAGTTGTAATATCGAATGCCCGTACTTCGAGACCAGAAAGCGGTGTTCCACCTAGGAATCGAAGCGCAAGCGCCACATCTTCCGAAGCAATAGGAGGGTAGGAAACATGACGTTCCCAACAGATCGTGAGTGCATCACGCTCTATCAATTCCAGAATAGCACGCACAGCAGCAACATACCAGGTATGCGCACAACTTGTTCCTGTTGATATTTGAAAAGAAAAACGGGGCTCATTCATCGGAGTAACATACGGAAGGTAGACAAGGTTGGCAGGCAACCATTCATACATTTCCACGATGGGATTATATCCTTTCACGACACTGATCTCCACTTTTGGATCAGGAGTCTGAAAAGGAAACGTTTCTTGTGCATATTGTGCAGGTAAAAACCAGGCCAAAGACTCCCATGAGAAATCAGGAGACCAATGGAGCTCACCAACATACTTACGCTCAAATGAAGAAGGATGATACATCGCTAACGCATAGCGTTCGACGGCTTCACCAACTGCGGCAGCCAAGGCACTCATCCATCGGACATTGCTACCACCATGCACCCGTTCCGGTGCCTGCCCAAGAGGCGTCGTTCTTGGTAATAAGGCTGCCACATCATGCCAAGGATGTCGATCGACGGGCGACCGACGCGCACCAACATTGGCCACTACTCCGTACCGCTCGCTTTCCAAGAAAGAACGTAACATTGCTGTATATGCCGCATCCTTTGCGTGTACCATTTCTGTGTCAGATGTTCCTCGAATATAACAGGTTCTCATCATGTGCCTCATTTGGTTGGATATTCAGAAGACGCAATGTGAGGGGAAGAAGTCATCCCTCTACGCTCACGCAAATATGCATACCATAATGCATGAATCTGATTCAGTGACATACCAAAAGATTGTTCCAAAAACTCTTCAGGAGTCGGTATATCTGTCTCAAGTAAACGAGAGACAAAATCCTCGATGCTTCGGAGACTATATTGAACAAACGCAGCGGCAATCATATGCGCCAAACGTCCTTCGAAGGTAATAAACTTTCCTCCATCAAAAGCCGAGGGACGATCGAGTGTTGCCGACAATAGAGCGGAAAATTGCTCGAACGAAAAATCCCAATAGCGCTGCACGACAGCTTCTGGTGTCTTTTCGAGAAAGAGCATTTCGCGACAATGCCCAGTAATCGAACATCCTATATGTGTCGCAATGCCTTCAGCAAAAAAAAGCCATCGTGTTGGGACAAGACAATGTGCAATCTCATGCGCAATCACACCTATTGAAACCGTCGGTGAAATATACACTGTCGGTACACCCTGTAAACGAGTGAAAGCAAGCCATGAAGATGTATCCACCACGTGCAGGCGAATAGGGCGAGGTTCGATATTCAAACGATCTGCAACATTATGCAAGAGTGCACACAACACGCTTTCACGTAAGTGATCCGGAAACGCATTCAGCGAATTTTCAAACATTGTTGAAAGATCTCCTCCTCCCTCAACGCAATAGCATGTAAAAGCGTATCGACCTGAAGAGATGCTTGCTGCCTCCAAGTTCCATTTGCTGCTTCGGTAGCGAGCGAACGGAAGAGCAGAATCAAATCACGCCAAAGGGGCACAACATCTTCTTGTATTGTCGTCGCTATTTCCGCGTAGCGTGGCAACTGCAAATGCTCGGCTACCCATTCGAGGAATTCAACCCATAATTGACGAAAACAGCTACCTGTTGCCCCTTCGTCCATTCGTTGTGCAATGATGGCACTCCCAGTTGATACACATTCCATTGAAGCTGAAAGCACCCAATTGGACATTCGTTGTGCAGCCAGACGAATCCCTGCTATTCCGAAGGCACCTTGAGCGGCAAGCATGCGTTGAGCAGTCATCCGAAGAGCAGGCAATAATTTTTGCCGCCAGAGAAATTCATCGGGAAACTGCATCTCATACCAACGACCTCGCGGGCGCAAAAACGCATAGCCATCTTCTGTCGTACGAGCAGCGAGCAAAGCATCAAGAGAGACTCGCTCCAACTCATCCGACCAAATGTCAGAAATCCAAGCAGTCGCATCGTCAGCATAGACAACGACCAAGATATGTTCTCCAAAATGTGTTCTCTCGGTACCTGGTGGCATATCACGCCAACAATAGTCGAGATAGTAGGGATCAGCCTTGATGATTGTTGGGATACCACGGCATGCCCGCTCAATGACAACATCTCGTACATTTAGACTGCCGGGAGTTTCCGCATGTACTTGCAACTTAATATCCAACATGGCACAAAGGTCATATTCGAGGGCAATATTTTGGCCGAGCAAGACTGGAAAAGGCGACTCAGGAATGTCTGAATACCAAAACGAAAGCCCACAACCAAGACCAAAGATAACCGCTTCAGGCATATCTAGCCCATAAAAAGCAAGCATATTCCGCATTGCTGATGTGACACAATCACGCCCCATTTGATGAGGAAACTCGACAGGCGGCATGTTTCTCGACCTTTTGCTTCCATATCTTTGGTTATGAACGCTCATAGCCCCTATCCTCCACATGACCAAAAACTACGGCGTAGACAACCGACTCTTCTACTCCATCAATATCCAACAATGCTTCAATGGCTCGATCGAGATACCCTCCCATAGGAACCGTAGATATACCTAATGCTTCAGCCACCAAAAGGATGTTTTGCATAAGATGCCCTGCTTCCAAAAGCACAAAACGATAGCCACGCTCGCCGTATTTGAATACTGTTCGAGGGAAAAGCGCAGTTATGAAAACAACGCCAATAGCATTCGCCAGCATAGGGTCATTGAGAAACATTGTGCATACCTGTTCGTGTGATACGTCAGCATTCAATAAAGTGAGATCGGGCTCATAGGGATCGAAATGGTATAGTCCAGGGGGAATTCCTCTGACGCGCCAAAGCAAAGGATACAATTCCAGCGGATAGAGAGCACCACCTGAAGGATAAAGACGTAAGGGACGTTCAGAACCATCATCTTGTTGCAATGTGCCATTCAAACCGGCCGAACGTATCAGCCATGTTGCCAAATACTCTTGTGGGAGAAAAGAATCAGATACGAAAGAGCGACGGGATCGACGCCGCCGGAGCACCTCTCCAAGAGAGAGCGAAAGGTGCTCCCATGATAAGGGGGTAAGGTGAAAACGTTCTCCAAATTCATAACGCTTCCGTCGTCCACTTACAGCATGAATAAGTTGACGCATCTGTACCGTTCGTTTTGGATCGGGGGCTCCAAACTCAACTTGAAAAGCCCCCATTTTGCTTCGTTCATGATACAAATGATACACTTTTGTTTCTAGATCACTTGGCTGAACGAACCAAAAATGTGAAACATCCATATGTTGCATTTTCTACTCCTTTCGTATGAAAATATGCACAACCGCTTCACTCGCTTTTGGAGTTCGAAATCCTTCGCTGCCTAATCGGAAAACATACTCTGCAATACGGGGGTTCTGCTGAATGAGTGTGATAGATTCTGCACTAAATGGAGGATAACCTGCTAAGCCACCTTGACGCATCTCAATACCAGGAATCTTGCTAGACTGTAGAATGTATCGCAATTCTGAAAGAGTATAAGCCGCGGATAATTGCTGTTCGAAGAAGGTTCGTTGTGACTGTTCAGGAAGATGTAGAAAGATTTCCTGAACCGTATCCAAGGGGAGATCACGATGTAGATCCAGAATGTAAGCTATGCCTCCCGGCGCTAACATTTCATAAATCTTTTGCAAGCCATATTGAGGATTATCCCAAAGACGCAACGTCGAATAACTCACTATTAAGTCGAATGCTTGCGTAGTGGTAAACGACTCGATCGGCGACTGCATCAACAGAGCATTATCAGCAAGTATACGCCGTGCATACGTGAGCATATGTGATGAAGGGTCTATACCAAACAATTTTGCATTTGGGCAACGTTCGCGAAGATATGCCAACAATGCCCCTGTTCCACACCCAACATCAAGTACATATCCAGGAACTCTATTGCATTCAACCAATGCAATCTCAACGAACAAGCAGCGCGACAACGTCAGAAAACGTTGTTCAAACTGCACATAATCTTCTATACCTTCCGGTGTTGAAAAAGGTTGTCGAGCAATTACTCGTGACATTACTCCTCCTTAACAAAAAATTTATACCAATTGCTCATGGTAAAACCATACTCCAAGAGAGTTTGAAATGTTTCGGAAATCCATGACCAATACATCAATCGTTGCATTTGCTGGTGATGGGCAACAAAGCCTTCCAAGCCCCTTCGACGGCGCGCTTTTTCGTTGCAAGGATTTCATAGACCCGTCCTTCGACGCAACGACGTATCTGACGTATCTCTTGAAAGAACCGCTCCACGGGATTCAGTTCCGGCGAGTAGGGTAGCTGCCAAATCAACGCGATACCAAGCGCTCGGACGACCTCGGCACGTCTCCTCGAGTACCATCCCGAACCACGCCAGCGATGCCCCCGGTTTGCCATTGACGAACGGCCTTGCGCGATCGATTCGCCCCTCATCAAGATAGCATTAAGAGAGCTGCCTAGTGCGCACGCCGACAGCCAAAGCGAGATACGCCCATTTCCGTTCTATTTGGACAGATTGAGTCACCTTCACCACCACGCGGCGCCCAGACGCATCGAACCTGGCCGTACAAGCCCACGTGCATCTCACCAGCCCAGACGATCCGTTGGTCGCCCCTTATGCCATCTGCTCGGAGGGTGGCTGCGAGCCCTTTTTTCCACGCCTCCCGCTGTACTGGGGCGATTTTCACCACGTGGGAGTGGGGCACTTTCCGTTTGATCTTCTGGCGTATGAACCAAGAGCATATCCCCCAATAGGTATATTTCACCCCAAAGGTCTCTCGGACTCACTCGATAGCATCGTGTATCGCGCGAAAGGCTCCTTCTGCCACCTGTGCTTTCAACATAAGCAAGATCCACATTCAAGGAAACAAATGAGGTACCGGATGGAAACCAACATCAGCACGATGGGGATACCCAAACCATGTAGGAACCATTCGCAACCTAGGATTCTGCAATGGCCGAAGATAAAGGCCACGTGACAGAGGAATAAAACCTGGAATCAAGACCCGTACGACGACAACGCCGCACAAAGATAACTCTTCCGGTGTACACGCTACAACGATGATCTGGTAGCCTGCATGCGCTAAACGCATAACAAGTTCATGGAAAGATTTCGGTGGTGCGGGAGATTTATCCTCCGGCCATATCGCACTTTCTTTCCAAAGAAAGGAGGCTTGTTCTCGCATTTGGTGGTACCGATAAAGAAAAGCATGCAAAGACGGCTCTGGAACATTGTGCATGGTCTGCCATATCTGCTCATAGGCTGGTATTCTTCCTAATTCCACCTCACTTCGAAGCCAAAAAATGGATAATACTGCCTCCTCAATCGCTTTCTCAACAGCGTCTTCCCATGTCAACCGTGCCGCCGCCCCCATTCCGACAGCAACACGCTGATTCGTTTCATCCTCTACAAAGGCAAGCGCAACTGGCACCCCCATATCGGATGCGCAACGCCGTACATGCAGGCGCCACCCCGCTCGTCGAAGCACTAAAGCGACTTGCTTCTCAAAACCAGTGGGAGGCATAGAAAATGCCGGCCATCGATTTTCCCAATGTACCATAAAGGCATCTCGCTCGATAACTTCATACAAACCCCGCTCATAAGCCTCCTCGAATGAAAAACCCGAAGCCCCCCCAGTTGAGACAGGATATTCGAAAGGTGCATCTGCATGTGCAGAGGTATATCGGCTTAGCACAACGCCAAGCGGTACCCAAATAGGAGACCGTCGCGTCATATCATACCCATACATCCATTCTATTTCATCGTTCGGATGGTACCGTCGTAATGGGAAAGGCGCTTCTGTATAGACAGAACTAGGGTAGTAAACGAACCTGTCAGGAGGAACATAATCACCAACCAAATCACGAGAGCATGCACGAACCGTTTGCATTCCTCCTCGTCGAGTAAGAGCCATACGTTCAATTGCTTCACCACACGCTGCGTGGAAAGCCTTTGAGAAAGTAAAACTTCCCCCTGCACAGAGTAGATGTGGTGCATCAGCATCAACGTCACGAACTTCAGCCGTTACGACGTGAAAGCCCGCTAAACTTTTCTGCACACGATGTCGCCGCAATTGAACCGACCATCCCATCGAAGAAGTCAAAAGATGCTCAAACAACGAGAGAGGAGAACATAATTCCATCATCAGATATCCCAAATCTTTTGAAATGGTCGTTCCACGAATGGACTACAAATAGGACAGAAAGGGACTCGTAAAACAACATGATGTTCCAGTCGCCATGTGCGTGTTTCAAATAGAAGCACAGTTTGATACGTAGCAGGAAAGAAAAGATGGCTCATTAGATGAACAGCCTCCGCTACCAAAAAATTACTCAAAATTTTTTGCCAGAAGAGTGGAAGCGGAGCCTTCTGCACATGTGCAGCCGCACCTAAACGCACATGCTGTTTCACGAATTGAAATTCATCTCGATAGGGAAGATGACTCTCTTCACGCATTTCAAGGCAGTGGTAGCAGGCCGTCTCGCCGGGAATGAAAAGAGGGCCAATTATCAATGATTCTCCCTCCCAGGCGCCTGCCAACCATGGAATGCCCTGTTCGACACTCCAACGCCCAAGGAGAGGGAAGAAACGTAAACGCTCGATCGTATTTTCGGCACACCCAATGACCAGATCCGGGTTAGAGGGCGTTAGGTGGTCCAACAATAGGTGAGATTGCCCTTTCGAATCTCCATTCGATACCGCACTATCATTGGGAGGTGAGAGTGTGGATACAGAGCCCACACCACACGCTCGTAATGCAGATGCGACATCTTGCGCAACATCTCCGGTGCCAACCACCGCAATCGTCGCATCGTGCAAACGAAGACCTGGTAAAGTCGGATCGGTCACAAACCATTCGAAATAGGGCTGTAATGGCGTCTGAGGCAATGAAGCACAGTGTTGATTGATTTCATCCTCTGCCACGAGTTCCAGAACACCAATTTGCGTAAATCGTTGGATGGCTTCACGAACAAGTGCGAGCCCATAACCGTACTGAGTTGTAACACGTGAACAAATCTCTTCAAGTGGTGCTGTCTCATTCTCTTCAAGAACAGCGAAAATAGCATTCAGCAAGTCGTTCAACGCTTGATGACCACGAATACGCCGTAATACTGTCGCTTCGCGTGCAACGAGAAAACCATCCTCAGTGGGAATAACCCAATTCTTTGATGAGCGTTTGATATGCGGCATCATTCATCTCCTCATACTTACAAATATTTCCATCTTTTATTCCACTCGACGAAAAACGACGAACAAAAGAACAAGCATACTGGTGACAAAGACTCCCAACAGGGCGAGATGCACCCATGGTGAAGATGTGAGTTGGTACCCAGGCAGAACCAGAACACGGATGATCTCCACAGTATGATGAACAGGGTTTGCCCACATCAACGAGCGAACCCACTCTGGAGCAAGCGTCGCAGGCATGAGAATACTTGCGAGAAAGAGCAAAGGAAGAGAAAGAAAATTTGCGATGGTAATCAATGGCTCTTGGCGGCGAAGAAGAACTGCAAGCATATGTGAGAAAGCCGAAAGTCCTATCGATAACAACATGACAACCGCAAACGCTGCCATCCCTGAGAGCCAGGTAAGATGAAGCCTAGCCCCCATCCACCAGGCAACGGCGATAATCAGCGCGATCTGAACAACAACACCACTCTGCGAGGCCAGTACATACCCGATTGCTGTGGCTGAATGCGAAACGGGGCTGGACAAAATACGCTTGAGCATCCCACTTCCCAAATCTAGAATGATGCCAAATCCAGCCCACAGAGAGCTGAAAATCGTTGTTGCCACGATCATGCCAGGCACGAAAAATTCCAGATAAGTCGTCACACCAATCTCCGAAGGTAGAGACATCTGCTCGAAAAGCGATCCAAAGAGAACCAACCAGATCAGAGGATAGACCGCTGAAAGAACAATCCAGATAGGCATCCCCCACGAGAGGCGCAATGTTCGCATCATGACATGCCACATATCAGTCAGCCACTTCCCCTGTGGTACATTCTCCCAATCATCCATCGATTCTGCATGGAATGTCGAAAAAACATGCTCGTTCATCGAATAGTTCCTTCCCTCAATTTGCACACATTGTCATAGATTGGCGATGCACCGCTGCCAGATAGACATCATTGAGCGTCGGTGGAGCCACTGCAATGGAAACAGAAGCGAGAAAACGACGATGTAAAAAGTGGCGCAGTTCTTCCAACAATGTCGAATGCATTTCAGAAAGAGCAAACCTCATCGAACGAGGCGTCATATAGAAGCAAGAAGATGCACCTAAAAGAGTCACAATTTGGTCTGCTAGACACTTATCAAAACGACTCGATATCGTTCCATTGACCGTCACGACCATGGCACCGAGGTTTTGCTTGAGACGCTCAGGCTCTCCAGACAAAACGATTCGCCCATCATGCAAGAAGAAAACACGCTGGCATAGCATATCCGCCTCTTCAAGATAATGTGTCGAAAAGAAAATGGTCAACGACCAATCCTGCTGGAGCCTGCGCAGTAATTCCCACAAGTCACTACGTCCCTCTGGATCAAGCCCAGACGTAGGCTCATCAAGCACCAGAAGACGCGGCTCATGCAACAATGCCATAGCCAGTGCAAGTCGCCTCCGTAGCCCGCCTGAGTAAGACCAGACGAGTTTCTCCAAGTGTGTTTCCAATCCCAGATGCTCAACGAGATATTCGATACGCTTGCGAGATTGCTTCTTAGGCAAGCGGTACAATTCGGATTGAAAAAGCAAATTTCGATATCCACTCAAATAGAGGTCAAGCCCATCATTTTGGGGCACATAGCCCAGCGCGTACAATGCCTGAGGGGCACGTCCCAGGATATCGTATCCATAAATATGGACCTGTCCGGACTCCGGTTTTGCCATACCAGTAATCATTTTCATCAGTGTACTCTTGCCGGCACCATTCGGTCCAAGCAGCCCCACTGCCTCACCACTTTCGACATGCAACGAAATACCCTTGATGCCAAAAGCCCCCTTCTGGTATGTTTTGCACACATTCTCTACAGAAAGCGCCTGCATTTCTTCTTCCTCTCGCCCTCTAGATCGCTCCTCGATGCGGAAATGGCGGGGATGCCTGCGAGCACCCCCACCTCGACACGTTAGCAACACGTCGAACAGCAGGATGAACAACGATAGAAAACAACCTCCGCCGCATCATCCGTCATTTCGAACTCTTCGACCTCGAACACGAGCACGAATTCCATTCATTCCTCCTTTCTCAACTTAGCAACAGGTCGAGCAACAACTCGAGCAACGCCAAAATACTACTTCTTCTTCGACAGGCGTACCGAATTCGACGACATCGAACGACAAAATTTCTGCCATGGTCAACCTCCTCATACTGTATATGTAAACAGAACCAAAGCCGTGAGTGCACTCACAGGATGAGTCTACTCGACTGAGAATTCGTGTAACAGGGGCATTTGCTCTATTTTCAGATGGTCTATTTTGAGGAGGCGGGAGTAGTACATTCATACTACCGAGGTGTCCATCGACAAACGATGTATGACTTCACTGCAAAAATAGCATCTTATACCAATTGCGTTTAGAATCAACATGATTATAAAATGAGGGTATCACATTGGAACAGAAGGTGATGCCAATGAGTGGACGACGATTGCAGATCGAATGGCAAGAAGATGCAGAAAGATTGAAGCGGCTGTACAAAGAAGAGAGCGAGCTGGCGTTGCGGGTGCGTTGGCATGCGCTGTGGTTGCTGCGCTGCGGGTATAGCGTCGCAAAGGTGGTCGAGGTGGTGGGGGGGCATGAGCGCAGTGTGCGTCGTTGGATCGCGTGGTATCCATCGAGGAAATACGCCGACATCGGCGAGGTGGGCGACAGGGGCAACCGCCGACATTGACACCAGCCCGACAAGAGACGTTGAAAACGCGGGCGGCAGCAGAGGCCTTTCGGACGATATACGATGCCGTCGAGTAGGTGCGGGAGATATTTGGGGTGGCATACACCTATTGGAGAATGCGGTCTTGGTTCGAACGACAGCAGATCCAACGAAAAGTTCCCCGCCCCAGCGTGCTGAAAGTCGCCCCAGAGCAGCAAGAGGGGTGGAAAAAAGGAGACTCGCAGCCTCCCTATTCGCCGGAATTGAATCCTGTGGAGCGGCTCTTTCAAGAGATACGTCGTCGCGTCGAAGGGCGGGTCTATCCAGACCTTGCAGCGAAGAAGCGTGTTGTCGAAGCCGTCTTGGAAGATTTTGCTGCTCATCCGGAACAAATCCGACGATTGATGTATTGGTCCTGGATTTCCGAAACATTTCGAACACTCTCGCAAAACATGTCTTTACCATGAGCAATTGATATAAGAGATTTATCAGTTTGACGAGCTGACCGCTTCCTAATACTACAACCGCATTTACATCAACAACTCTCCTCCTAATAGAGAGAAAAGCAAAAAGAAGGAGAGGCGATGAGAGTGGAAGAGTTGGAAGCATGGCGTGAAGACTTCGAGGCGTTTCATACCCGGTTTGTCCGGCGTGAACCTCGCGAGCAGGCCGCGAAATACATGCGGGGCCTGTTGGCCCCGGTCCAGCGGAAGAACGGATGGCAGGTGGCCGAAGCGGTGGGGGATGCGAGGCCCGATCGCACCCAACGGTTGCTGTACCAAGCGAAGTGGGATGCAGACGCCGCCCGCGACGAATTGCAGGCCTTTGTGGTGGAGACGTTGGGCACCCCGAGGGGATCGGCATCATCGACGAGACCGGTTTTCTGAAAAAAGGGACCCACTCGGTGGGGGTCAAACGGCAGTACACAGAGACGGCAGGCAAGGTGGAGAACTGTCAAATCAGGGTCTTCCTGGCCTACGTCACGCCCAAGGGGCAGACGTTTCTGGACCGACGGCTCTACCTGCCACGAGAATGGTATGAGGATAGGGAGCGGCGTCGGAAGGCCAAGGTGCCGGAGGAGGTCGAGTTTCGGACCAAGTCGGAATTGGTCATCGAGATGGTGCAATACGCCTGGGAACGTGGTGTTCCAATGCGCTGGGTCACAGGCGATGAGGTTTATGGGAACACCCCCAACGTTCGAGCCGCCATTCGAGCGGAGGAAGGGCACTATTATGTCCTGGCCGTCTCGTCCAACACGCCGGTGTGACCAGCGCGACCAGCTGTGGAGGAGGCCATAGAGGAGACCGGAGCGTCCTCCTGCACCAATACCTGCCAGGTGGCGGGAGACCCGACGACCGTGGCACGTCTGGTCGCGGCATGGCCTGAAACGCAGTGGCAGCGCTTGACCGTGGCGGTGGGAGAGAAGGGACCTCGCACCTACGACTGGGCCTGTGCGCGTGTTGTGGAACATCGCGATGGCGCACCCGGCCCCGAGGTCTGGTTGTTGGCCCGGCGCTCGCTCAGCACCCCGACGGACCTGGCCTCCTATTTGTCCAATGCGCCACCAGAGACCAGCGTGCGCACGTTGGCTCAGGTGGCCTCGAGCCGTCATGCGATCGAACAGGTGTTCGAGGAGGCCAAAGGCGAGACCGGATTGGATGAGTACGAAGTGCGCTATTGGCACAGTTGGCATCGCCACATTACGCTCTCCATGATGGCACATACCTGGTTAGTTTCCTGCCGCTGCAAAGCAGCGGAAAAAGGGGGCTGATCCAAACATTGGCTGAATTGACCGTTCCAGAAACGCGACACTTGCTGGAGGTGGCCTTGCCTGTGCCGCCTCGCTCGGTGGAACTGCGTCTGGCATGGTCTCGATGGCGCCGGACCAAGCGGCTGCAGGCTCGCCGCAGTCACTATCGGCGCAGAGGGGACCACTCCCCTCTGCCCTTTGATGACAACAAACCACCATAAATACGGTTGTAGTACTAACGGCTTGCGCTTCACCTGCGCCGCGTAGCACAGCGGAGCGGCGTCAGGTGCAAGCGATTGTTGGGCGATATTGAGCTAGTGGGTACATGGTGTTGCGAAGGGGGTGCCATCGTGGTACGTATTCGCCAGCACATAAATCGGCCAGAATGTTACATCGAACAGAAAGCCCACACCTGTATTGAATATCTCTGGCTCCACAAATTCGCCTTGCTGCCTCAGAATTGCATGGCACTTGGCAAGCTCAGCACTCCATTGAAAGTGAAAACTCAAACCCAGAGCAAGATATAAAGTAAACGCAACCAGAACGATTTTAAGGATAACAGTTCTTCTGGTATCCATCTCCACCTCCTCGCCTCCATGATTAGGAAAAGGGGAGCAGCCAGCTCAATTGACATTCGCTTAATTCAAAGCGTCAACGTCCAGGCCCATACACATGCCACCAGTAGACATAGGCAGGCCAATCTGGATACGGCCAAGGCCCTGAACGATACACTTCGGGGTTTGGCTCTCCACCCGGCGAGCCTGTATAACTTTGTTCTCTAATAGTGGTGGCTCCTGCAAAGCACACAGAACCAAAGCCGTGAGTGCACGCACAAGATGAGTCTACTCGACTGAGAATTCGTGTAACAGGGGTATTTGCTCCATTTTCAGATGATCTATTTGAGGGAGGCGGCAGTAGTACATTCATCCTACCGAGGTGTCCATCGACAAACGATGTATAGCACGACACATAAGAGGACATCCCATAGATCATTCTCCACCATGACACAACCTCGCATACGACGTTGATACGATTTGGCGTTATGACAACGCACCTTGCAACAATCCTGCTGGAAATGATTTGGAGAATGGAAGTAAAAATTCATGAAGAAAGATGTCGAGATAGTACAAACACACTAGGGAATATCCGGTCAGATAGACCATTTCAAAATGGAGCAAATGCCCCTACCGAAATACCAGACAATTGGTTTATACTTTCATTCGAGGAAAATGAGCATTCAACTTTGTACAAGATACAACAGAAGACGCTCTATCACACAGAGTCGATCAGATTGCAACCAACATTTCAGGTATCGCCGTCTGCACGAGGCTATACCCTCGAACGTATTTCAATGCACAATCACACATATGAAGGAGAGATTCTCATGCCAACAACAGTAGACCCCCTCCCCAGGCAATTGACCAATTCCTCATTTGCCCAGCCGTTGCTCATAGCACAGAATCTTGGAAAGATATATCGCTCTGGCAATGTCGAAGTTCATGCCGTACGGGACGTTTCCTTGACCGTTTCACCTGGCGAAATTGTCATGATCCTAGGGCCAAGCGGAAGTGGGAAGACGACATTATTGTCCATGTTGGGATGCTTGCTACGACCAGACAGCGGGCATATCAGTATTGTTGGACGGGATGTCACTGATTTGTCCGAACAAGCACGAGCAGAAGTACGCCGGCGCTACTTGGGGTTCATTTTTCAAGGCTTCAATTTACTATCTGCGTTGACGGTCCTGGAAAACGTAGCTGTCGCTCTCAACATTGCCGGTGTCAAAGGAAAATTGGCTGAGGTACAAGCCCGCGAAATTCTGGAGCGCCTTGACCTTGGACACCGTCTCAACTTCAAACCAGCGGAGCTCTCTGGCGGTGAAAAACAGCGTGTGGCTATTGCACGCGCACTTGTCAATACGCCTCTTCTCGTGTTAGCCGATGAACCAACAGCGAATCTGGATAGCCAAAATGGGCATCGAGTTGTGGAGTTTTTTCGTGACCTCACACGTGAGCAGCAATGTGGTGTTGTCATGGTGACACATGATGTACGAGTGCGGGATATCGCTACACGTGTGTTGCATATGGAAGATGGTCGCCTTATAGAGGCACCATAACAAGTCCTGCTCAGTCTCCGATCGCGATATCATCCAAGGTGATTTCACCATATTTCAATGCCAGTATGACAGCCGCAACCCGTGAGGTTGCGCCTGTTTTATTGAAAATCGCTGCGACATGATTACGAACGGTGTTTTCGGTAATATGTAGCGCCTCGGCAATGCGACGATTGCTCCACCCACGCGCTAAGTGAAGCAGAACCTCACGTTCTCGCTCACTCAAGCGGATAGAAGGCATTGAATGATGTTGATAGAGGCGAGCAGCCAAGCGGGGACTCACCCAAAGGTCGCCACTAAGCACTGTGCGAATGGCATCGCAAATCGTCGTCGTCGCTTCGTCTTTCAAAATATATCCGCGAATGCCATGTCGAAAAAGTGTTAGTGCCTGCGCCGCATCTGCAAAGGCACTGAGGATGATGATAGGCGGCATTCGATACATGGTTCGTAATCGTCGTACAAGGTCGAGTCCATTGAGTCGAGGCATTCGCAAGTCAAGGAGCAGCAAATCAAATGGTTGTGTTTGCAAAAGGTGCCAAGCCTCTTCGCCGTGATCGGCTTCGTAAATCTCGAAAACATTTTCCGCTTTGAGGATTTGCGAAATGCCAGTTCGTACAACAGGGTGATCATCAACCAGCAAGACATGGTATGTCTTCATACACGCCTCCCTATCAAAGGCACTTCTACGTCAATACGCGTTCCTTCTCCACGTCGTGATGTAATACGCAATTGTCCTCCAATGGCCTGCACACGTTCCCACATTCCAACGAGACCAAAATGTCCTGCAGCAGCCAGGTTGGGGAGCGACGCTGGCACATCGAAGCCAACCCCATTGTCCTGAATAGTAAGATGACACATGGCCTCTACAATGTATAGCCGTACCTGGATATGCGTAGCATTGGCATGGCGTCTTACATTGTTGAGCGCTTCCTGAAAAATACGAAAAAGATGCACACTCAATTCGACAGGCATTCGATACGCCTCATTTGCTACATCCAATTCGACGATAGATGCAAATTCGGGATACTTTTCAACGTAGGATTGCATCGCCATTGGCAATCCTAGAATATCCAAACTACTCGGGTATAGTTCCGAACAAATGACACGTAGTTGATCCGACACATCAAGAAGATGGTGCTGAATACGCTCGAGTATCAGTGGCTGTTCTTCTACTGGATATGTACGTATACGGCTAAGAAGTGCAGAACAATGCAAGATTTCTTGCAATGGGCTATCGTGTAATTCGCGAGCGAGCCGTTGGCGCTCCTCTTCACGGGTCGTCAATATTCGTTGATAAGCGATGTCTAGCGCAGCACGATTTTCTTCGAGCAAACAAACCTGACGCCGCAATGTGCGAATAAGACGCAAATTAGAAAGGACAGCCGCACATTGTGGTATCATCTCTTGAAAGAACACTTCCAAACGAGGGGAAGGCGATTGAGGACGTACAAGTAATAGACCTTCGATCTGGGAATGGAAAACGAAAGGGACCCACAGTGCTGCCTGGTTGCATTCGAGCAAACTTTCCTCGACCTCGAGCAGGGTATGTCCTTCCAGACGCTCCTTCAACTGCGTGCCCCAAATCGGTTGCCGAACCTGTTTCAGGCTCCACGCAAGTAACCCTCTGGCAGAAATATTTCGCATTTGGGAGGGAATGTCTGCATCGAGAGCAGCATACAATTGGAAGACGTGATCGTCTTCACCGGGGAGAAAAAGCAAAAAGGATGTTTCACGCCATATGGTAGCAATTTGCACTGTCAGCAAATCAGCAATGCTCTCATACGAGGTGACACGATTCAGAGCTTGTGCAAAGAAATGCAAGAATTGTTTCTGTTTGTATACTTGAAGAAAAGAGAACCAGGTCCTCATTTCCCCAGTCCAAGTTGTTCGTTGACGGGTGGCATACGCCAATCGCACAATCGGATCTGCTCAAAACGTGCTCGAAAGGAGGCTTGACGAATTTACGGCAATAAGCTGAGCAAACACAATAGATTGCTTATGTGGGATCGAAATATACGTTGATCGACATCAGGCTGCTTTGCTTTGAAAATCGTTGGACGCTAAAATATTCTGATGAAAAAGTATGTTTGAGCAAATCTCCCACATCGACGTTTCCCTTGTCACATCCAATATCACTCCGCATTTGTCAAAGTATGGAAAAACCAATAATTTTAGCCTCATATTTTGGAAATTTTGGGCATCCATCCCATTGACCTGTGCCCTGAAACTCGATACAATAGTACCGCTGGCCTATCTGGCTGAGGGATGCACAGCAGACAGGGGGAAGGTACATGCCTGACCACCCGACGCCTCAATCGAACATCGCACAACGGAGGAGGATTCACATGGAAGTTTTGAAGGTCTCTGCTCGTTCACGCTCGACAGCAGTCGCTGGTGCGATTGCGGGCGTCATTCGCGAAGGAAACGTTGCCGAAGTGCAAGCGATTGGCGCTGGGGCGGTCAACCAGGCGGTCAAAGCCGTTGCGATTGCACGCACATACCTCGAAGAAGATGGCATCGATATTGTGTGCGTCCCCTCGTTCGTCGAAATCGATATCAATGGGCAAGAACGGACAGCCGTCAAACTCACGGTGCGCCGCGCATCCTGAGTTCTTCCTGGACTGCCAACGATCGGAGGAAAAGAAAAGCCCTCCCGCTTGGAGCGGGGGGCTTTTTATGGTGTGCCCGATGTTGAACGAATCGGCGATGCACAACGAGCACACGCCATATGTTGGGGGTATGGCAGGAAGAGACACCATCCCCATGCGCGGCAAAGGGTTAGATTACGCTAATCCGTCCGTTCACCTCATCTTGCGAGCCGGTGCTGCCATCTGCCAGGATCGTCGCGCTCTGCCCCTGCAACGCTGCTAGCCACGCTGGTGCCCCGCTCGACATCACCAGCCCCACGACCGCCAACAGACCGACGAGAACGACTTTCATTCGTGCACGCATACACTTCCCTCCATCGAGTAAAAAGTTGACAAGACAGCAATCACAGCATAACAAGAATTCCTTGAAAAATCAAGCCTTTTTTCGAAAATGCAAAAATTTTTAAACATGACAAGAGCAGGGCGACGCTCGTCCAACATGCGTCGCCCTGCGTCGTTCTTTGGTATCGCCCCCGTTGATTCAGCGGAGAACAAGCGGCAAATACGTCACCAATTCTTGCGGCTGCAAATAGAGCCCTTTGCGCGTGCTCACCGTCACATTGCCCGCTTGATCGACCGCTTGGACGAAGAATGCCAACGATTCGGTCGTCATCTCGAGCATCCCCTTCCAGACATTCGCATTGGCGTCATACGAGAGAGGCATCGTGCGCCACACGCCGTCGGCATCGAGGTATGAAACGAAGACGCCGTAGAGCATCGTCGAGGGTTGGTCAGGATCGAATGCCTCGACTTCGAAGGAAACTTGATTTTGGAATTGGGTCGCCTCAGCACGCCAAATCGTCGGCGGTGTCCAATCATCGCTAGTCGAATAGAACACGTTGGTCTTGGCGTAGGTATAGAGCCGTTCGCTCTGCGTTTCGGCGTTGTATTGGCCAGCAACGAAAGTAAGGTAATCACGGTCGCCAAAGCGGTTGACGTAGAAGGGTTTTTCTGGATACCAACCGACTACGTTGAAATCGGGCTCGGGGAGGGCGACGTCGGTGACAGGGCGTGCAACGTAAGGATCGAAGTTGTTCATCTCTGTGTAGGCTGCTTCCAACAAGAGCACACCATGGGGCGCACCAGTCGTCGGCGACAAGGGCGCTGTCACGAGCGGTTGCACAGGCAATCCAGGGCTACTCTGCACCTGACCATTGGCACTGTAATAGACACCAAGACGTGTCGAGCCGCTGTAGACTTCTTGCTTGGTAAGCGTCGGCTCGATAGTTGCCGTCAAAACGGTGAGATTGGCCACGCCAAAGCGCGTTGGCGCTGTATCGAACGCACTCAATGTCACCTGAGACGCCGTCTTCGAGATAGTCGTCGTCTGCACTGGCAAGATGATACGTGTCATTGGCAAGCCATAGAACGTCGCGACGGCCAAGGACTTTTCGTCGTACAGCCCAAATCCACCACTGGGCAATGTCCCCACATAGCGCTGCTTCGCGAGCCGCCACGCATCGCCCACGGTCGTCACACTCGCATCATCGAGCGCATCGGCAAAGAGCGACATCAAGCGTTCGGAGAACGCAATCGAATCGTCCATCCCATAGCCATAGCCGGTGTTGGCTATCCAGATGGATTGTCGTTGCGCCATCGCCTGAGCAAAGTCCGGAGTCGTTGCCGACGCCGCCGGCTGAATATCACGATCGATCAGATTCAGCCCACTATGACATCCCATCGAGAAGACGAGCGTATTGACGAACGTTGCGCTCACGACATCCGTATTGAGGAAAGGTGGCGAGCTCGTCAGGGCCGGGTAGGCTTCGGCATGTGCGAAGTGCGCGTTGATGGAAGCAATATCTGCCTGCGGGGTCGCTTGTGTCCAAACTTGGATCAGATCCGTCGTATCCCAGGTTTCGCTGATCAGTGATGTGACTGGCAAGCCCAATGTCCCCAACGTATTGCTAATCTCGATGGCGCTATCAGTCAAGAAGTCATACCCAGTCGCCACAGCCTTCGTCGCTGTGATAATCCCGTTGGTGGCGATGAAGTTTTGAATGACGCCACCAATTTCCTGCGGGTTTTCGATGAGGCGCCCAACTGCAACATCGGGTAAGGCGAATTTGCGATTGCGCCAGTAATAAGGGTTGAGATCGCCATACAAATCGTCGGAGAGGAAAAAGCCGCCAGCAAAGACTGCTCGCAATGCACTGACATTGAGCTTGGTACTGCCTTCATACGTTTTTTCGTTGGCAATACGCACCTCATCGGGAATGCGGTAGAAGGGGATGATCTCGTCACTGCCAACGATCACCACAGATGTGATGGACGGATACGCCGACAGATATGGAACGACGATTTCCTGCCAGATGGCTTCGCTTACCAGATTGGCACTCATCGGGTTGCAATAATCCGTATCCCATAGCGCATAGGCTTGTGCCACTGTGGGAACGGATTCGACAGGATAGACGACGGCTTTAGCCTTCGGATGGTCGGCCAAGGTGCGCAAATCGTTCCAGAGCGTCAGTGTATCCGTCACCCCATAGACGGCACTCAGACGCTCGGTATTGACCAGAATGAGCGATTCAGGGGGCGTAGCGGTAGTGCCTGTGTAGAGTGTCCCTACGGCAATCGGGGCGAAGGGTGTCGTTCGCACACACACCTGACTCGATAGCGGTTCGATCGTGACGTCGAGTGTGTATGGATTGGTGCGATCATGGATACCATTGTCCCCCAGCACCAAGAGGTAGTAGGTCCCCGGTGTGAGCGCCATGGTCGAAGCGGTTTCCGAGATGGTGCCCGGGTTGGCGGAGATGGAGCTAATACGGCCAATCGAACTGATGCGCCCAATCGAACTAATTCGTCCAATTGAACTAATTCGTCCGATTGAGCTGATTCGTCCAATAGAGCTAATACGCCCTGTTGCATCTACATTGGAGTTATCACCCAATTCCCCCAACACCTGCGTATCACTCATCACGGGTTGTGACAAATCGCCAAAGAGCACGAGATCGTAGTCGGCCGGAAGATTGGTGAGCGTGGCTGTGAGGATGGCCGCCGTGGGAAGATCGATACGATACCAATCGAGGTCTTCTTCATGATCGATGTAGGCCGTGTAGGTACCACTTCCTGGCAATGGATAGGCCGTTTCCCATGTCTCGTTCGGCTCATACGGATCGCCACCTGGCTGCGGCGGTGGTGGATAGACCACGGTATTGACAATCGCGCTCACAATGAGCGTTTTCCCTGTAGCCGAGGCAATGCGCAGCGAACCATTGAACATTGGAGGGATATCCGCAGCCGTGATACGAATCTGCCCACCGGAAGTGATCGACCGTTGAAACGCGCCTACCAAGGTTCCATCGGGAGCATAGAACTGGATGTCCAACGTGTCGCTCATCAATGAACTCAGCATGACTTCGCTCGCCATCATATCGTCATGCATGAAGAAGGGGATCGCCAAGACATCGGAGGGTGGGAACGATGGGAAGCCCGCTTGCCCATTGTAGGCAGCCATGGACTGCCCATCGGTGTTGAGGACCATGCCCATGAGGAAAGGAAGGGTCGTCGTTGTCGGTGAGATCGGCCCCTGGATATTTGCCCATGCCGTCCCTTGCCAGCCCCCTGGTAAGAAGGGAACCGCCGAGAGAGCGCCTGGCAAGAGATGGGTCGTCGTCATTGGGATCATTTCAGTGCCGGCAGGAGAACCATCCACGTTCAGATAATCCAGCACGACCGTAAAAGGCGTTGTCGATGCCAAATGCGACTGCTGGGTTTGGACAGGCGAAAGCCACGCTTGCTCGATGGCATATAGGGTGTAGAGGCTATCGAGCGGCTCCGCTGTTCCTCCCTTGCTCAACCATCCCCAATAGAGCCCATTGGTGACATCATACTCCGAGAGGCTCGACAACGCATAGGCATCCCCGGTCGGGGCCACATTGAGCACCACGCCTACCGGCGCCTGGTAAGCAATGCCATCATCGAGGAAGGCCACCCAGCCATCGAACTCGGATGGCAACCCAGAAAGCAGACAGGTATCGACGATGTCGACTGCCGACGGTGGCAACGCGTAGGTCTCCGTATACACAGGGCCACTGCCATCGTAAAAGACCATCTGCCCACTGATCCCGAAGGGCGCTGGATTTTGGCGGAAAATCTGGGAACACTCGTTGCCACTCCGCAACACGCCGGGGAGGAACGCGACACGCCCCGGTAGAGCAGGGGGCGTATAGGCCGCCAACCCATCGACCACCCCGGCATTTTTCGAGCGCACGTGGACGACGACGCGACCTGCCACCCCGCTCGGCGCATTCAAAAAGGAGAGCACCCCACTTCCCACGAAGGGCGAGACGCCGAGCGCAGCCGGACTCCAATCCAGGCGAGCATAGGGTGCTACCGAAATGGGAAAGGTCATCGAGAGCACACCATCCTCACCCTGGACCGAGAGGGTCGCCGAGAGAGGGATCGAGTAGGGGTTCTGAATCGAGACAAACGATTCGATCGAGCCAGAATAGATCAAGAGGGGGAGTGGCGCAATCGCATCGTTCCATCCCACCTCATACGCTGCCGCTGCAATGGGGAGCGTCATCGTCGACGGCGCGGGCGGTGCAGCGCGCGCTTCCTGACGAGACATACCACGCTCAGCGGCAGCGATCACCGGCGTGGGAATCCGAGAGACCCATACGAACCCGAGCACGAAAAGGCCGAACAGGAACGCGACATAGATCGAAAATATGAAAGCAAGGCGAGACGTTTTCATCTTCATACGGAGGCTCCTTTCTTCGCAAATCATTCTTTCTGCCAAGAGAAGCGGAATTGGTGCAAACGTTCCACATCAGCCACCGCCCCCACCTGTCGGTAGAGACGCTCGGCTTCATCGAAATGGGCCTCGGCGCTCGCACGATCCCCCCACCGCCGATGCCAACGCGCCAAGGCCAAATGCGTGTGTGCCAATTCGTGAGGGGAATCGACAGCTCGTAAGATCTCCAAACTGGACTGAAAATGATGACGCGCCACGGCTGGTTCTTCACGCTGAACGGCAATATCGCCCAGCAAGCGCCGCACGATTCCCTCTTCGAGATCCATGGCATGCATACGCGCCAATTCCAAAGCCGCCAAGGCAATGGCATATGCCACATCGAGGCGCTGCATGCCCAACAACATCTCTACCTTGTGACGGTAGACTTCCACCAACCAATCTTCCGTGTTGATTTCGATGAAAAGCCGTTCACTCTCGGCAAGATGCATTAGCGCCTCTTGCCAACGTTCCTGACGCGTGGCCACCACCGCCAAGTTATTGTGCAAAACGGCGATACCAAAGGCCGAATCGAGTTGCTGCCAGATGTGCATACTACGGCGATAGGCCACTTCGGCCTGTTCGAGGTCACCCCGATAGAGGTAGACTTCGCCCAAGTTGTTGGCCAAGACCCCTACACCATAGACATCGCCAACCTTTTCTTTCAACTTCATGCCTTGATTGTAAAAGTGGGTTGCTTGTTCCAAATCTCCCATATCGAAAAAGATATTTCCCAAAGTATTGAATACCTGCGACAATCCCACCACATCCTCGAGCGCTTCGTACATCTGCGCACTTTGCTGGGCCAAGGTCGTGGCCTCTTCCAAGTGTCCCTGGCGGCGCACAATCTCCGCCATCAGAAACAACACATGCGCCTGCGTGCGCTGGCGGTCGGGGTGGGGACTTTCAGCCAGTGCTGCCAGGCAGCGCTCGCACCATGCACGCGCCGTCTCGTTTTGTCCCATGCGGTGGTAAATACCCGCCCCCAGGCGTAACAATCGGGCGTATGTGAGGTCAGCGGGGTCTTTGGCGGCATCCTGCAAACCTTGCTCTACCCATTGCAACGCCGTCTCGAACTCACCCCGTCGCTCGAAGACTTCGGCGGTATAGAGCGCCAGCGTGGCACGAATCGCATGCTGGGTGTCCGGCGGGAAATCCGTTGCCGCCACCTGCGCTTCCTCGAACAGAGCGAGCGCCTCGTCGTACTCGCCCACCAGGCTCAACGTCGTGCCAAGTGCCATCAAAACATCGAGGCGCATCTGGCGGAATTCGTCGGAGAGTGGTTCGAGATGGTCAAGCGCTTGTAACGCCCGACGATACATCGCGATCGCTGTTTCGTTGGCGTATTCATGTTGCGCTGCCTTCGCCGCCTGGAAGGCATACTGGGCGGCTTTCTCCCAGACTTCCCCTTCGTAGAAGTGGTAGGCGAGGACCGCAGCATTGAGCGTGTCGGCACGTTGGGTGCGCTCCAGGGTATCTGCAATCTGACGGTGGAGGCTGCGCCGCCGCGAGAAAGAGAGGCTCTGATGCGCCACTTCCTGGGTCAGCGTATGCGCAAAGGTATAAGTTGGCGTCGCCGAAAACGATTCGTTGAACAACAGCCCGCGCGCCACCAAATTTCCGAGGCTGCGGTGCACATGGTCGTGGGGATAGATGGCTTGCAAGACATCGAGGGTAAACGTCTGCCCGATGCAGGCAGCCGTTTGCAGAACACGCCGTTCTTCTTCTGGCAGGCGGTCGATACGGCTCTGCAAGAGGCGATGAATGGTGTCGGGGACCTGCTCATCGAAAGGCGACACGAAATGCAACGCACCGCCTTCACGTTGGATCATCCCGCTTTCCTGAAAGGCACGGACGAGTTCTTGTGCGAAGAGCGGGTTTCCCTGCGATTTTCGATAGATGAGCGTGCGCAATTCTTCCGGGACATCGGCGGCATGCAAGATATGCGCCATCAGCTGCGCAATGTCATCGGAGTTCAGTGGTTGCAATGGAATATGCGTCCCCCATGCCCGCCAACGCGCCACCAAGTCTGGCCGGGGGCGATGGATCGCACAGAGCAGCAACGGTTGCTCGCCAATCTGGGGGGCGATGAATTCGAGCAGCTCCAACGAGGCACTATCCGCCCACTGGGCATCTTCGATGAAAATCACCAGGCCAGGCGGGGGAATATGGGCTTGCAAGAGCCGCCAGACAGCATCGAACAAACGCTGTTGGCGCAATTGGGGAGAGAGCGAAGCCGTCAGGGGTGTTTCTGGAATGGGGATTTGGAGCATTTCGCCCACCAACGGCGCCCACTCTTCCACCCCAACATCAGCGAGTGCAGCCCGCAAGACCTGCTGTGGGTTGTGCGCCGGTAATTCCAACAAGGTGCGCAAGATATCGTTCCAAGGCATGTAGGGCGTTTCGCGACTATACGAGAGACAAATCGTCGAGATGGTCACCAAGCCACGTTGCCCCGCACGCCGAATGATCTCGCCGATGAGGCGCGACTTGCCGACACCAGCTTCTCCTTCCACATGCAGAAACTGACCACGCCCGTCCAACACGGCATCCATTGCCGCATCGAATGCTTGGAGTTCGGCCTTGCGGTTGACGAGCGGCAATTCCCAACGCCACTCCATCCCCCCACTCTTGGGGCCAATCGCGCGATAGAGCGACAAGGGCTTGCGTTTCCCCTTCACGTACCGCTCTTCCAATGGCCAGACGACGATGTTTTGGCGCACATAGCGCATCGAGGCGTCGGTCAGCACCACCGTGTTGGGGGCTGCCACACTCATGACACGGTACGCCGTATTGACCTCATCCCCCATCACCGTGTACTCGCGCCGCCGTCGCCCACCAACATTGCCCGCAAAGACGAATCCTGTGTTCACACCAATCCCGTGTAGCCACGTATCAGGCCACGCATGACGCAAAGATTGCTCGCGCACACTGCTGAGCATGTTCAACGCCGCAAGCACCGCCCGTTGTGGATCGTCTTCGTGGGCTCGTGGCGCACCAAACGTGGCCATCACCTGCAAGCCTGTGGGGCTCACGCTCAGTTTGTTGACAATGCCTTCGTACCGGCGCACGCATTCACTCATGCAGACGAAATACCCATTCAAAATCTCGGAAAGGCGCTCGGGTGCGTCGCGGTACGCCTCGAAGTCCGCAACGATGGCATCGATCCCAGGCATTTCGGCAAAGAGCACCGTCGCCCAACGCACTTCATCCAGGGCTTCGACAACCGTGGGCGAGAGTTTCAGTCGATCAAGCAAGCCATAGGGCAAAAAAGGCGTCAGCAGACGCAAACGTTTCAGCAACCAATCGATCTTGGCCCCCATATCGTGCGTTGGAAGAGCGGTGTGCCAATCCAATTCAGGTGTTTCAGTCGGGAGTGAGGGCATCTCACCAGAGGAAAGCAGGATGGCGTAGCGTTCGTTCTTCGAGTGAGGCTCGACAGGCAGCAGATGCTTCACACGCGCCGCAGTAGTCGCATCGACCACGATCTCGCCAGCGTGCGCAAGCGATTCGGCACGTCCCATTCGTTGCAACGCTGGCCCTAAAATCGCCAATTCGCGCTTCTTCTCATCGCCCAAGAGGTCCAAAAAGAGCGTTCCGCTGCCAATGCCCATGGACATGGAGAGTGGTATCGTCTCTCCTTCGACCTCGACAGTCAAAGGGCTTGCCAACAACGTTTGCTGAATCGTCAACGCCGTCAAGCAGGCCCGCAATGCGTGGTCGGCCCCCTCGAAAAAGAGCAGCGCAGCATCCCCACCAAATTTGAGCACCGACCCACCGTGCCGCGCCGCTTGCGCAGTAATGCGGTCGAAATACTCGTTGACGGCGTTGGTAATGACCTCGGCACTTTCTCGTGCCAGATCAGACTGGCGTAGCCGTTCCGACAAATGCGTAAAGCCGGAAACATCGGCAAAAAGCACGCTCCCCTCACAAAAACGCGGCGATGGCAACGTCCCATGTCGTAGCGCATACTCTCCCAAAAAACGGGGGACATAAGTCATCACCGTATGCAGCAAAGCGTACAGATGTTCACTTTGTGCGGCAGGCGTACTGGCGGAATGATCGGACGGCAAAAAATCTTGCATGGCGTTTTGTGGCATCATCATGTCCTCTGGGGCTCGCATTTCGTCCACACCAAACACAACGACTATACGACAAAAGCGGCCAGCTCTCAACTGGACCTTTATGCTATCCGACTAAACGTCGAAATGTGTTGTTTTGATGAAGCCAAAAGCAGTCATTTCGTACACACAGAGGCTACAGAAAGGTCGAGCGATAGGCGGGCGTCACAGGATGTGCTCAAAACAAGAGCAAACGAGCAATTGTGAAGTAGATCGCCAATCCAGTCGCATCTACTGATGTACTGATGAAGGGGCCTGAAACGACGGTCGGGTCGATTCCCACATGGTCGGCGACGAGTGGAATGATGGCACCAATGATGGAAGCCCAAATGGTAATGAAGGGCAAGGACAACGCCACTACGCCTGCAATCTCATAACCAGTATGCCAGAGCAACGCCCGCAGAAAGGCAATGCTTCCTAAAATGAGCCCAATGGTCGAAGCGGCTGTCGCCTCACGGAGCACCACACGAAACAGCTCATGGAATTCGATTTCCCCCAATGCCAACGCACGAATCACTGTGGCAACTGTTTGTGAACCAGCGTTTCCCCCTGTGCCAATGAGCAAAGGAATGAAGATCGTCAACGCCGTAAATTGCGTCGTTACATCCTCGAACAGTCGAATGACACTCCCAGTCAATGTTCCCCCAACGAACAAAAGCATGAGCCAGCCGATCCGTTTGCGAATGATGGTACGAATGGGGGTGGCAAAATAGGCCGTGCCCAACGGTTCCGACCCACCCAACCGCTGAATGTCCTCCGTCGCCTCTTCGGCCAACACGTCTACGAGATCGTCAATCGTGACAACCCCCACCAGCCGTTCTTCGTTGTCCACCACGGGAAGCGCCACGAGGTTGTACTTGGCCGCCACCTCAGCGACGATTTCCTGGTCATCGAAAACATTCACATGCACGACATTGGGTGTCATAATGTCGCGGATGGTCTGCTCAGGAGCAGCCGTCACCAGGGCTCGCAGAGGGACGACACCAACCAGATGATCGTCTTCGTCCACCACGTAGAGGTAATAGACCGAGCCAAGTGTCTGGGTTGCGTGGCGCAAATAATCCAGCGTTTCAGCCACCGTCCAGCGGCGACGTAACCGTACGACATCCGACGTCATCAAACGACCAGCACTGTTTTCAGGATACGAAAGCCGTTGGCGCACATCCTCGGCCTCTTCGGCCTCCATCAAGGCAATGATTTCTTCACGCAGGGCGTCAGGCACATCTTCCAGCAAGGCCGCGGCATCGTCATCCTGAATATCTTCGAGAATATCAGCCAGACGCTCTGGCGAGAGACCGTCTAGCACTTCCCGAACGCTACTTTCTTCCATTTCAGCCAACACTTCACCGGCGATCTCATCCGGCAACAATCGTAAAACCACCAGGCGCTCGGCTAGTTCCAGGTCTTCCAAGGCCTCGGCAATATCCGCGGGATGCCAGCCGGCCAGGTCGGTCGCTAGGGTGCGGTACTTGCGCTCGCGCAACAATTGACGCACGTGGGCCACACGGGGCATCTCCATGCGAGTATCGGGCATAGGTCCTCTCCAAAATGGGGAAAATTCATTGGACTCGGTTATTCTCTTACTTTACTCTGCCTCACACCAAAATGAAAATACCAACAAAAAACTGGTGATTCCCCAGATCGCTGCAAACAAGCGAAAAAGTGGCACAAGCCACGCAGGAAGCGCTGAGCGCATGTTGGCGTCCATTCATCCGTCTGTTTCTAGACCGACGGCGCCAGCGCAGCGAGGGATACAAACGCACCCTGCCTGACCTCGAGAGGCACGCGCGCCTGACGTTACTTCAAGGCGCGACGCACCTGACAGGTGCGTCGCTCCTCAGGCCCAGCGGCCCGCCCCGCCCTGCCCCTGCCCCAAGCGTGTCGGCGGCCGAAGGCCCCCCT
>WFOS01000036.1 GCA_015487975.1 Ardenticatena sp. | reverse complement strand
GCTGGGGGCGCCTCGGCGTGAGTGGATGGGGGCGTGGGCGCGGGAAGGGTCTCCAGCAGAGCGTCGGTGGCTTGGCGCAGCGTGGTACGCCAGTTGGTGGTGGGCGCTTCGGGCGCGAGAGGTTCGGCTTCGGCGGGTGCTTCTTCGGCTGCTGGGGGCGCCTCGGCGTGAGTGGATGGGGGCGTGGGCGCGGGAAGGGTCTCCAGCAGAGCGTCGGTGGCTTGGCGCAACGTGATGCGCCAGTCAGTGGTGGGCGCTTCGGGCGCGACGGGTTCGGTTTCGGCGGGGGGGGCTTCCTGTTCGGCAAGCTTCCACGTCGCTTCCCACTGTTCGACCAGGGATTCGGTATCTGCTCGCAGGTTGATCACCCAGTCTGGTTGTGCTGTTTTTTCGGAAAGGTCGACAGGTTCAAGCGCTTCAAACCCCTGTTCGACGGCTGCCTGTATAGCGTCGAAGAGTGTGGCGCTTTCGGGTTCTTGGGGTTCATCGACAATTTCGAATCCAGGAACCTCGACGTCGGGTTCTTCTGGATACGTAATGCCTAAATCATCGAGCGAAAGCACCTCTGATTCTTCTTCGTGTGTGGTTTCTATTTCGCCAGATTCTGCGAGGAATGAAAGTGTTTCTTCGGTTTCATCTTCGGTGGACGGGGGAGCGTGGATTTGTTCAGATTCCCACGCCGCGAGAATGGCGTCAGTTTCACGTCGTAAATCAACACGCCAGTCTACGCTGGGCGGTGGTGTCTCTTCGGCGAAAATATCTTCTTCGAGTGTCTCGTCGAACAGACCAACGGTTGTAAACCAATCGGTGGTTTGCTCGGCTTGTTGTTCCTCTTCTTGTTCTGCACCAGGGATGGGAACACTGATGGTTTGCAAGGGAATACGGCTGTTGGTGCCGAACAGGCGGTGCGCCACACGCCCTTCCGGATCAAGCATGCGTGCACGTTCAAGATATGGCGCGGCACGGTTGCTGTTGCTTTCTTCTTCCCAAAACTGCCCCAAAATGAGATTGGCTTTGAGCGCGTTTGGAAGCTCTGACAAGACCTGTTCGGCCTGTTGCACGGCTTCTTTGCGATACCCGGCATGCCAATAGGCTTCAGCCAGGGCAACACGTAGATCGACACGATCGGGGTCTTCATCCAGGTCGAGTCGCAGTTCCTGGATGGCGAGTTCATAGCGCTGGTTGCGCAGGTGAATTCGCCCCAAGGCTGCATGATTCATTTTCAAACGTCCTGGGCGCCGCCCTGTGTATTGTTCATAGAGATTGCGGAGTTGCTCGCGCACATAGACATTGTTTGGCTGCAATTCAAACGCTCGCATCATGTGCCAGATCGCTTCGTGGAGCAGGTTGCGCTCGGCGTAAATCAGCGCCAGCCCTGCATAGGCGATGAAGTCTTCGGGATCGGCACTCAGCACACGGCGAAACAGGTCGATGGCATCATCATGCAGTTGCTTTTCCAGAGCGGCTTGTGCCAGCAAACGATAGGCAGGGATATAACGCGGAAACAATCGAAGCAGATGTTGTGCCCAGACAATGGCCTCGTCGTAGGCTTCCTGTTCCAAAAATTCGTCTACTTTTTGGGTATACTCCAAAAGGGGCAGTTGCTCCATGCAGAATTCCCCCAGCGTGTTCATTCGTTCTCTATTGCTCAAAAGGGCCAGTTTCGATTGTATTGTGCCAGTAGGCTGACCTCTTGTCAACGTGGTTGGTGTAACCATCTAAATCATCGCGGTTTTCGGTGAGGCGATGAAAGCATTGTCTGGGAAGTGGCGATGGCACCTATTTTGGAAACTGGTAGTACAGGTGTGGACATTTGCGCTTTCAGCCAAGTCGGGCAACTATACCACACGATGTGTGGCAGAAATATGCCCAGTGCAACGTGTTCTATGCCTCAGAATGTTCCCGAAAGATCTGCCTGTTCATGTCAGGTATGTTTCTTTCAGGCGACAAGAGCGCCAATTCTTGAAAAACGTATGGTTGATCGTGTATCGACATGGGCAACGTTCTTGCAGTAAGTCAACTGCAGGCAATATTCTTGGAAAGAAAAATGCAATTCACAATGGAGGAATATTCATGAACAAAATCTTTACGCATTCTTGCGAAAGGATGGTTGAATTAGCCGATGAGAGCGTCGCCTTGACGGTTACATCGCCTCCGTATTGGAATGCCATTGATTATGATCGTCATGCTGAGGACGCACAGCAAAACTATCGTACTCGACGTTATCGCAATGGCTATCAAGGCTATGAAGAGTATTTAGCCTGGTTGGAACGAATCTTCGATGAAGTCTATCGTGTGACCAAGCCAGGCGGATTCTGCGCTGTGGTGCTTGGTACAGTATTGCTCGAAGGACGATTGTATCCAGTACCTTTTGATTTCGTCTCGCGTCTGAGCCAGCGCGATTGGGAGTTTCACCAGGATATTATCTGGCACAAATGTACCGCCGGTGCTCGGCGGGCTGGGGTGGCGATCCAGAAGCCGTATCCTGGCTACTACTATCCGAATATCATGAATGAATATATTCTTGTTTTTCGCAAACCAGGGCCCAAAATTTATGAAGGACGTGCACTGGAAGAGAAGGAGCAGGCTGCTTACCCTATTGACCGCGTGTTTACTATGGACATCGCGAACAATATCTGGCATATCGCGCCGGTGCCACCCAATACAATTCCTCATCCAGCACCTTTTCCTGAGGAAATCCCTTATCGTTTGATCTCGTTATATTCCTACCCTGGGGATTTGATTTTGGATCCTTTCGTTGGTTCAGGCCAGACGTTGAAGGTGGCGTATCATCTGGAACGATGCTATGTGGGCTACGAGGTCATTCCTCAATACGTGACATTAGCAGAGCAACGTATTTGTGAACCACTTCATTTACGACGGGAACAATTGATTGCGGTTTTTGAAAAAGTCCCTCTACAATCTCCATCTAGAACACAGGCCGTTCACGAACAACAAATTTCTCTCTTCGACTTCGAGGAGGACCATTGATGTTCTTCGAAGCCCGTGAAATTTTTCGCCGTCTGTATGTCGCTTGTCAACGGACAGATGCTACGCGTGCTACAGAGGAATTTGAAGAAGCCTTGCACAAATGAGTGGCAACGTACAATACTGCCATTTACGAGAATCGTTTCGTCGTTGGCGGTGCAACAGAAGTGCTTCTTTGCACATGGATACGATCATTGGGTTTCGATTGTCAGCAACAGAGTGTTGTACGTACAGATTTGAGAATGGAAGGTGTCGATTTTTCGGTGAAAGCAAACTTTGCTGCTTCACCCACGATTCGCCTCATCGATGTCATGGGGGAGAATTGCCAGTTATGATGTAGCGCGTTCGATTTTGGAATCTATTCATAGTCGAGTGCTGCTTGGACACTTTGGCGATCAGGGCGTCTGATTTCATGCAGGCATTGGCTCGTAAGACATGCTCATCATACCAAGGGCATAAATATCGAAGAGGTCGGTGGTTCAGTTTGTCTTGAACGTGTTTGCCTATGCACTCACCCTTCCATGCGATCCCATCTGAAGAACGTGGCCGCATTCAACACGCTTTTCACACCTTTCCCCAGTGGGATATTCTTGCTGCGCTTGCCGCTTCGCCAATGGCTGGTATGTCTGTTGGCATGTTGGCGCAGTATACTGCACGCCAACCAGAGCAGACTCAGCGTGCTCTGGAAACGCTGGTTGCTTGTGGAGCGGTGGAACCATTCATCGAAGATGGTGAAACAATATGTTACCGCCTGACGACAGATGAAGTAACGCGGCAACTGATTTTGCACATTTTGGCAGCATGCACCGATTGGGCTTACCGTAAGCGTTTAGTGCAATGGATTCTTCGACAACGCGAGCCAAATTCTCAGAAGGAAGCATCGAGGGGCACATCGTGACCAATCTGGTCAATCGTTCGACAATTTACACATGGTTGCAAAGATGGCCGAAAGTCGAACTGCACCGTCATTTGGAAGGGAGTGTGCGTTTTGAAACGGCCTGGGAACTGGCACAGGAAAACCCTGAATTGTCGGCATGGTCGCCTGAGCAGTTACGTCGAGCGATTGAGTTCGACGGAGAACGCAATTTCGTGCACTTTCTCTCGAAATTCGAGACCTTACGCAAGCTCTACACGCGCCCCGAACACATCCAGCGAGTGGCTGCTGAAGCCGTAGAGGATGCGGCACAAGACAATATCCGCTACATGGAGCTACGTTTCAGCCCCGACCACTTTGCGACGACAAGCGGCTACGATCGAGCCCAGATTGCCGACTGGGTTCTCGACAGTGCCAATGAAGCCGCTCGCTTGCATGGCATAACGGTGCGCTTTCTATTGACCATTGGGCGTGGATATGCCCCTGAGATTGCCACGCGCATTCTGGCTATTGCCTTACGGTCGCAAGAAAAAGGTGTGGTGGGGTTGGATCTCGCAGGTGACGAAAGCCGCTTTCCCGCTGATCCGTTCGCTCCCCTATTCAACCGTGCATACGACGAAGGGTTGGGAATTACCATTCATGCAGGCGAAGCAGGGCCCGCTTCTGGTGTGGCCAAAGCAGTGGTTGATTTGCATGCCCATCGCATTGGACATGGCATTCGGAGTATTGATAACCCGCGGGTGATTGCTTTGCTGCGCCAACGCGAAGTGGCACTGGAAGTGTGCCCCACCAGCAATTTGCAAACAGGCGTGGTCGAAACATATGCAACGCATCCTTTGCCAGTCCTTCTCGACGCAGGGGTGCCCGTTGTCATCTGTTCCGATGACCCATCCATCAGCCGCATCAGCCTCACAGATGAATACACAAACGCGCTCATGGAAATGCATCTCTCCCCAGAAACGCTCGCTCGATGTATCATGAATGGCGTCGAATATGCTTTCCTTACACCTGCCGAAAAAAAAACTTTGCGCGAGCGGATTGCCACTGAATTGTGGGATGTCCTGCTCAACAGTCCTTTCACTCGCTCCGAGTGAGTGACATTTTTCACTTGTACGCACTTCCAATTGGATTATACTTTCCTGCACCAAGCAATGAACGAATGCAAGAGGTACAAGAATCGAATGAAGCGCATGATCCTCTTTACAGGAATCATCATATTGGCCTTGATGTGGCGTGGCGAATATGTTGCCATAGCGCAGACACCTACGGCGGATGAAGTCAATGCTGTGGCTGAGGAACTGTACTGCCCCTTGTGTCCTGGCTTGCGCCTGGATGTCTGTGAATTGAAGGTGTGTGAAGATATGCGGCAAGAAATTGCCGAACGTCTTGCCGCTGGCCAAACGCCAGAAGAGATCAAGGCGTATTTTGCTGAACAATATGGGCCAAAGGTGCTCGGCGCACCCGAGAAGAAGGGGTGGGGATGGCTTGTCTGGCTCTTGCCTGTTTTTCTTGCCGTGGGGGCTATTCTGGCCGTGCTCTGGTGGTGGCGGCAACGATTCCGTGGTGACAACTTGTTGCTGACGGCAGCACCTGTTGTCGGTGATATTGCAGTCGATGAAGAAGATCTGGCCCGTGTTGAGCAAGAATTACGTCGTTTGGAGGAAGAATGAGCGTTCAGGAACAGCGTGTTTCTGTCACATCATCACGCCCACTCTGGTTTTATGGGGTGATGGCGCTTTCGCTTGTGGTGCTTGCCCTGCTTACGATGGCATTGATACGGAGCCAGCAAGGGCAGGTGAGTAGCGGGCCTGCACCTGATTTCGTGCTGGAGACATTTGAAGGTGAAACTTTGCGCTTGTCCGATTTTCGTGGAACGCCGGTGGTGATCAATTTCTGGGCATCATGGTGTTTAGAATGCTACCGGGAAGCACCATTGCTGGAACAAACATGGCGCCGCTACAAGGGGCAAGTGATGTTCATCGGCGTTGACTATGTGGATACGCTGGAGCCTGCACTAGAATATATCGATCGTTTCGACATAACGTATCCCAACGGGATGGACAAAGGTAACCGTATTTCCGATGCCTACCGCATTCAAGGCGTGCCGGAAACGTTTTTCATTGACCGCAATGGTATGATTCTTGGTGTGAAAATCGGCCCGCTTGAACATGACGAACTCGAACAGTGGATGCAACGATTGTTGCAACAAGAATGAGGCGGGCGCACGAATGTGCGCTCGTTTTTGTTTTCTGGCAAGCGAGGCAATCATGCTGACACGTGCCGCTTCCTGGGTCGATTGGGTGATTCTGCTGTTAGCGCTTCTTGTGCTGGCGGTGCTCATCGGCTTGGTGCTGGGTATTGTATTGGGGGTGCTGGTTGGTCGGCATGTGAGCCCGTTTTTGCTTGGGGTGCTGCTCCTTTGTGTGGGTGGAGGACTTTTGGCATGGCCGTTTCTCGTTCTACCTGCCGAGGTGAACGAGTACGATGTGTATGACGTGCCGCCCCACTTCTTCGATGAATGGTGAGCCCTCTGCCAGGATGTCGATATACCTTTTGCTAGTGCATGTTGGCACAGAAGAGATTTCGTTCGCGCTTGGTGAAGGCTGTTCAGCAAGCGCGTAGTGAGGCCTGCTTACGAATATGGCCTGGGATGCCGCATGTGTCCTGCTTTTTCCATTTTTCACCGAGGGGAAACAGGCATTGGCCGAAAGTGGACAGTTGATGCGCACGGGGCGTATGAAAGGCGAATGCGGTTGAAACATCTCCATTTCCCCGACAACTCCACCCGGATAACCGGAATTGTCGTACCTCTGTTGTACACTTACAAATGTGAAGCCGCAATACACCGTTTTGCACCACACACAATTGTGTGATAGAATGCTTGCAGTATTGTGCTTCACAATTGTGAAGACAAGTGCATGGAAAAGAGGAGAAGACTATGGCGAAGAAACCGCAAGGCCGCGAACAAGCCCTCGAAGCCACGCTAGCGCAACTCAAAAAGCGCTTTGGCGATGGCGCCATCATGAAGCTCGGCGAAGCCCCCGACATGGAAATCGAAGCCATTCCCACTGGGTCCATCGCCTTGGACCTTGCGTTGGGGATTGGGGGTGTGCCCCGTGGGCGTATCACTGAGATCTACGGTCCGGAATCGAGTGGGAAGACGACGCTCTGTCAGCACATCATCGCCGAAGCGCAGAAGATGGGTGGTGTGGCAGCTTTCATCGACGTTGAACACGCTCTCGATCCCGCCTATGCCGCCAAGTGTGGCGTCGATGTGGCGAATCTCTACATTGCTCAGCCTGACACTGGCGAACAGGCACTTGAAATCGCCGAAGCATTGGTGCGCAGTGGCGCCGTGGATGTCATTGTCATCGATTCGGTGGCGGCGTTGGTGCCACGTGCTGAAATCGAAGGTGATATGGGTGATAGCCACGTCGGGCTGCAGGCGCGTCTGATGAGCCAGGCGTTGCGCAAGCTGGCTGGCGCTATCAAGAAATCCAATACGGCCGTCATCTTCACCAACCAGATTCGGATGAAAATCGGTGTGCTTTTTGGCAACCCCGAAACGACGACGGGTGGCAACGCCCTCAAATTCTATGCCTCGGTGCGCATGGATATTCGCCGCAAAGAGGCCATCAAGCAGGGGGGCGAGATTATTGGCAACCGCACCAAAGTCAAAATCAAGAAGAACAAGGTGGCCCCACCGTTCCGTGAAGCCGAGTTCGATATTCTCTACAACGAAGGCATCAGCGTGGAAGGCGATGTGCTCGACGTGGCCACTGACCTCGAAATCGTCACCAAGCGGGGGGCATATTACAGCTATGGCGATATCCGCCTTGGTCAGGGGCGCGAAAAAGCCAAGCAGTTCTTGCGAGAAAACCCCGAAATTTTGGCCGAAATCGATTCGCGCATTCGCATCGAAACGGGGTTGCCCCCCAAGCCAGGGGCGCTCACGGCTGAACAACTGGCTTTGCTCGCCGAAGCCGATGAAAAGCCAAAGCAGTCGAAACGCTCCCGACGAGTGGACGACGGCCTCGAGATGGTAGACATCGACCTGGACGACGACGTAGTAAGCGACCTGAACCTTGATTGAACGTCCAACACGTCGGACAAGCAACAGGGCAGCCACACTGGCTGCCCTGTTTGGGTCTTGCAGGTGGTGCTTATGGTGTCGGTGTGGCGGTTGGTTGTGCCTGTTGTTCTTGCTGTGCTTCCTGGAATGCTTGCTGCACGTTCTGGAGGTTCTGCAAAATCAATGCGATATCGTCGGCAAACGGGTCATCGGGGACCTTGCTTTCGTCCCAATTGCGGTCAATCTCAGCATCTCCTTTGACTTGGGCCAGCCAGGTTTCGAAAGCGTTCTGCTGACGCTGGCGCAACACATCTTCTGGCAATTCACGCACTTCAGGCCCTTCGACCATGTAGAGGATGACAAAGCGCCCATCGCCCAGTGGCAGGGGATCACTGTACTCGCCGGCTGACAACTCGAACGCGGCTTTGAGAATATCGTCAGGAATACCCTCCTGATCACGCACGACCCAGCCCAGCTCAAGAGGGCGGATGCTTTCCAGCGAACCCGTATCTTGCGAGACTTCGCGTGCCACGTCGGCAAACGCTTCACCGTTCAGTAGGCGTTCACGTACTTGCTGCGCTTCTTCTTCAGTTTCGACAAGAATGTGCCGCACGCGGACGCGATCGTTTTCTTCATCACGTTCCAGCACTTGCAGAATATGCCACCCGAATTCGGTTTGCACCGGTTCACTGATTGCCCCTTCGTCAAGTGAGAACGCTGCTTCTTCGAATTCGGGCACGGTTTGCCCACGGCTGACCCACCCCAGGTCGCCCGCGAAAGTCCCCGACAGCTCATTGGCGACGGCTTCCATGCTTTTACCTGCACGCAGTTCGGCCAGGGCTTGTTGGGCACTTTCTTCATCAGGCAAGAGCAACGCTCGCAGGTTCACCTGCTCTTCTTCGGTGGGCACATCGGCAATCACTGCTTCGCGCACTTTCTCGCGCAACACCTCATTGAACACGATCTCGCGCAGGTCGGCTTCGGTGAAGTCAAAGAAGACGTCGATGGCTTTCAAGTAATTTTCCAACCCGGTGCGGAACGCCTCTTCGGTCAGAATATTGGGAGTTGGCGTGGGGAATGGTGTTGCGGTCGGCGTGATCGGTGTCGTGCTGGTGATAGACTCTGTCTCTGTCATCACACTGGTTGGCCTGGGTGTTGCCGCAGCAGCTTCGGCTGTTTGCGTCGCGGCACGCTGAGCCACAGCAGTAGCCGTTGCGTCGGCATCCGCCTGCGTGATAGCGTTCAGCTGGGTCGCGATGATTTGGCGCAGGCGCGTATCCACTTCTTCATTGCTGACTGTGACCCCCAACTCAGCTGCCTTTTCGCGCATGAGTGTTTCTTCGATCATGGTTTCGAGCACATCCAGGGGGATGCTCTGGTATTGTTGAACCAGCTGGTTCAATTGCTGGCTGTACATGTTCAGCAAGAAAGCGACGCTCGTGTCGTTGGGGTTGAATTGAAGCAATTGCTGCCCAGTCCGGTCAATCGCACTGTAGAGGCGATAGCGTTCGTAGTTGACGCGTTTTTGATAGGCTTCGACAGTGATCGACGTATTATCGACAGTCGCAATTGGCTGGCGCGGAGCAACGAACTGGTCATAGATGAATCCAGCCAGCAAAATGATGACCACAGCGCCCAAAAGCAACGCCGATCCCAGAATGATGCGACGTTGCAATTCAGCTTCTTTTTGGGCTCGCGAGAGTTGCTTGCGTGTTGGGGCTTTGGGCTGTTCTGCTCTTCGTTTGGCCATAACGCTCTTTCACTCCTCTTGCGGTGTCATGAGATAAAAAAAGGTCTGTCGCGCTTCACAAGCCACGACAGACCCGGTCACGGCATGGTCGATTATTCTCCGCTGCCGCTACCGTACAAACGAATGTGGTCGCCCGTGAAGGGCAGCAGCGCGAGATGGCGAGCGCGCTTGATGGCACGTGCCAGCATACGCTGATGCTTGGCGCACGTTCCTGTCTTGCGGCGCGGCTGAATCTTGGCTTGCGGGGTTAGGTAACGCCAGAGCGTATCGGTATCTTTGTAATCGATGTAGGACACCTTGTCCACGCAGAATTGGCAAACTTTGCGTGCTCGTCGCCGTCGATAGTAGGCCATGGCTCTTACTCCTCACTCGTTTCAGATTCGGCGACCGCGGATTCACTTTCCTCGGTCGGCGTCTCATCTTCGGTTGTTGTGGATTCTTCAGCCGCGGCGGCTTCTTCGGCAGCGGCCGCATCGGCCTTGGCTTTTTCTTCAGCCTGGCGTGCAACCGCTTCGACGGCGCCAGCATCCAGCGGCAAATCGTCGCGGCGCACCAAAAGATAGCGCAGTACGTTTTCGTTCAGGCGCAGACGTGCTTCGATGGCATTGGGAGCAGGTGCAGGCAGAAGCAGCTCATACAGCACGTCGTAGCCTTCGAGCAGGTGTTGGATGGGGTACGCCAGACGGCGTTTGCCCAACCGCTGCGTGGAGATGATTTGCCCCGCCTGCTCGGTGACGAATGCGTTCAGGCTTTCGATGAAGGCTTCGCGCTGTTCGTCATCTAGGTCGGGACGGAGAACGATGTACAGTTCGTACCGTCGAATATTGGACACTGTTCCTCTCCTTTCTTTGGACATGATGGCCCAGATGATCGACCACCTGAGCAGAAAGTTGACTGGCGCACAAACAAAAACGGGCAGGCTTGCTTGATTGGGCGCCAGCCCAGCGGCTGATTATATGAAATTTGCTATTTGAAGCAAACAGGCCGTTAGGTGATGGTGGCATCGTGACAACCACGAGTGCGCACAGGAACAGTTATGGCGTTGGCGGGGCGGTGGATTTTCATCCTGGTGATTACCCAGATCTCTGCACGGCGAGTGAAAGGGGTGAGCAAGGGATACGAAAGCACCCCGCCTAACCTCGAGAGGCACGCACGCCTGACGGTACTTCGAGGTGCGACGCACCTGCCAGAGGTGCGTCGCACCTCCTGAGCAGGCCCAGCGGCCCCGCCCTGCCCCCAGCGTGTCGGCG
>WFOS01000035.1 GCA_015487975.1 Ardenticatena sp. | reverse complement strand
CCCGTCCCCTGAGCGATGTCCTCGTACTGGAAGGGGACGAAAGCCTGTGGCGTCTGCGGCTCGCCCCAGGCACAACGCGCGTCCGCCAGTAGGTTGAACGACTTTGTCCATCAGGAGGAAGCACATGCAACCAATATGCTTCACCAACGCACACATCTACGCCCCCGACGCCGCGCATACGTGGCATACGGCCATGCTCGTCGAACAAGGCCGCATCCGCTGGATTGGCCACCCCGACGACCTGGGGCCTCAGGTGAACGCTACCACCATCTCACTCGATGGCGGTTATATTTTGCCGGGGTTGACCGACGCCCACACCCACTTCCTGGCATTGGCATTGCTTGCCCAGCGCGTCAACCTGCGCGGCACACGCAGCCTCGCCGAAGCCCTGCAACGCATCAGCGCCTACGCCACCAAGACCAACACCATGTGGATTGAAGGACATGGCTGGAACGAGCATGAATGGGAAGAAGGCCGTCTCCCCACGCGGCACGACCTCGACGCCATTCTGCCATCACGCCCGGTGGCACTGAGCCGTATCGACGGGCACTTGCTCTGGTGCAACTCGCTTGCCTTGCAACTGGCTGGCATTACCGCCGACACCCCCGACCCCGAAGGCGGCCAGATTGACCGCGACGAGCAGGGACAACCCACCGGCATTTTGCGCGAAACAGCCCGACGGCTTGTCAGCCGCGTCATCCCCGAACCACCACTCGACACCAAAGCCGACGCGCTGCTTGCCGCCCAACGCCATGCCCATTCGCTGGGGCTGACTGGCATTCACACCATCGAAAGCGCCCTAGCGCTAGAAGCCTACCAAACCCTCGAACGCGAGAACCGCCTGCGCCTGCGTATTCTCTTCATGCCACTGTACGATGCGCTCAATGCCCTGCGTGCCGCCAACAAACAGCCTGGTAGCGGCTCGGCATGGGTGCGCCTGGGACAACTCAAACTGTTCAGCGATGGCACACTCGGATCACGCACCGCCTGGATGCTGGAACCATACAGCGACGCCCCCGACGAACACGGCCTGCCCACGTACGCTGCTGAAGAGCTGCACGCCCTCGTTGCCGAAGCACACCGCGCTGGCTGGCCGGTTGCCATCCACGCGATCGGCGATGCCGCCAATCGCGCCGCGCTCGACGCGATCGAAGCCGTCCCGCCCCATGCCAGTCCCTTGCCCGACCGTATCGAACATGTCCAACTCATCCACCCCGACGACGTGCCGCGCTTCGCCCAACTGGGTGTCATCGCCTCGATGCAACCCATTCACATGGCCAGCGACTGGCGGCTTGCCAACCAACGCTGGGGGGAACGCGCACGGTGGAGCTACGCCTG
Organism: Ardenticatena sp.; assembly: GCA_015487975.1. Classification (GTDB taxonomy): domain Bacteria; phylum Chloroflexota; class Anaerolineae; order Ardenticatenales; family Ardenticatenaceae; genus Ardenticatena. The sequence continues at coordinate 1,325 of WFOS01000035.1, read as the reverse complement.
GCGTACTTTGCGTGCCGCCGGAGCCGTGCTCGCGTTCGGCTCCGATGCCCCCATCGAGCCCATCAATCCTTGGCCCAACCTACAAGTCGCCATCACACGCCGCGACCTCGACGGCCAGCCACCCGCTGGATGGTACCCCCACGAACGCCTTGCATTTGCCGATGCACTCGATGGCTTCACCCATGGTGCAGCCATCGCCGCCGGATTACCCCACGAAGGGCGCCTCACTCTGGGGGCATTCGCCGATTTCATCGTTTTGGAGCAAAATCCTTTCACCATCCCCCCCAATGCACTTGCCAAGGTGCGCCCCGTGCGCACATTCGTGGGCGGGGAAGACGTTCTCGAAGCCAATCCTTGAAGGAGGACGCTATGCGTCAGAACCAATTGCCGCGCCACATCCAACGTGCCATGGTCATCATGGCACACCCCGACGACCCGGAATTTTTCTGCGGAGCAACCGTTGCCTTCATGGCCGAACAAGGGATCGAGGTCACCTACCTCATCCTCACCGACGGCAGTAAGGGGAGCGACGACCGTACCCTTTCCACCCGCGATCTCATCCGCATTCGTCGAGAAGAGCAACGCGCGGCTGCCAACGTGCTCGGCGTGAAGCAGGTTGTCTTCTTCGACGAACCGGATGGCGAATTGCAAAATACCCTCGACGTGCGCCGCAACGTCGTGCGCGAAATTCGCCGCTACCGCCCCGACGTTGTCATCGCTCCCGATCCGCAACGCTACTATTTCGACAGCGGCTACATCAACCACACCGACCACCGCGCGGCCGGTCTCATCGCCTTGGATGCCGTCTTTCCAGCCGCACAAAACTTCCGCTTCTTCCCCGTCCTGCTGGAAGAAGGGTTCGAACCGCACAACGTGCGTGAAGTCTGGCTGGCTGGCGCACGTGAACCGAATATGACCCTCGACCTCGACCATGTGTTCGACAAACGCGTCGAAGCCATCCTGCAACACCGCAGCCAGTTCGCCGACCCCGAGGGGCTGGTGAAGCGCCTGCGCACCTGGCGTGAAGAAGAAGGCGGACATGTCGAACGCTACCGCCGCTTGCGGCTCTCGTGGGATGATGAAGACGAATCAGACAACGAACGCCCCCCTGCCACCTGATGCCAGAAAGCCCACGCTCCATCGCGTGGAATTTTCACGCCATCACATGCGGATCGAGACCATGAACATCACCCGTTGCTGGCTCGTGCACGTCGTCATTCACCTTTCCCTGTTCATCGCATTGGTAGGATGCCGTCAGCCTCCCCTGGCGGCATCTCTCCCCACAGCAACCCGTCCCCCTCTCATCCTGTCTCTTATACACATCT
>WFOS01000034.1 GCA_015487975.1 Ardenticatena sp. | reverse complement strand
TCCTTGGAACGCGTGCGCACCGATGGAGAACGCCGCCTTCAGGAGGAGCGACGCACCTGGCAGGTGTGTCGCTCCTTGAACGTCAGGCGTGCGTGCCTCTCGAGGTGAGGCGGGGTGCTTTCGTATCCCTTGCTCACCCCTTTCACTCGCCGTGCAGAGATCTGGGTAATCACCAGTTTTGTCGCTTTTGACAGCCCACAGCACCCATGCTATACTGCTTCTCGTTGGACGCAGTACCGCGGTGTTTCGACTTACATCGGCCAGCCTGCGCTGGCTTTTTTTGTTAGAGGCCCCGCACGCGTCCTCGTTTCACCAACCTTATCAGTACAAAAGGAGTACGTCTTATGAGTGAACGTCAACGTGGAACCGTCAAGTGGTTCAACCGTGAGAAGGGGTACGGCTTCATTTCGCCCGAGAATGGTGGCCGCGACATCTTCGTCCATTACAGCGCTATCGAAGGGGAAGGCTTCCGCAATCTCGATGAAGGCGAAACCGTCGAATTTGGCATCGAAACGAGCGACAAGGGGCCGCGCGCGGTGAACGTGACACGCGTCCACTAAGCGAGATTCCCTGAACACAAAAAGCACCGACCGTGTGTCGGTGCTTTTTCGTTGGCTTGTGCTCTTGAATGGTTAGACAGTAGCAATGATGCCTTCGTTGGGACGCAAACGAAGTTCGCGGTTGGTGATGAGTTCTATGCGATCCATGTGGGTTGAGAGGACGATGTTGGCCGACGAGAGTGCTTCGGGGAGAAGTGCCCCCTGGGGCTGGTCGGTAAAGTTGAGCACAACAAGATAGCGCTCGTTTGGGGCTTCACGCAAGTAGGCCAGTAAGCCATCGGGGGCGTCGAGGGTGCGAATGCTGCCGATATTGAGTGCGGGTGCCGCACGACGCAGCCCAATGAGCGCCCGCGTCAACGCGAGCAGCGAGGTTGGGTCGTTGCGCTGTGCAGCAACATTGAGTGTGTGGTCGTTTTCGGCTACAGGCAACCACGGTTCCACATCTGGCGGGCAAAAGCCCGCATTGGGGCTATCATCCCACTGCATGGGTGTTCGCGCAGGGTCACGCCCAAATCCTGGTGCAAGGCGTTCCCATGGGTCTTGTACGCGCTCCGGCGGAATGGGGACGTTTTCCATGCCAATCTCATCGCCGTAGTACATGGTGGGTGTACCGCGTGCGGTAAGCAGGAACATCATGGCAATGCGTGCCTGTTCGCGCCCGATACGGCTAGCGATGCGTGGCTGATCGTGATTTCCTACGACCCAGTTCGGCCAGGCGTGCGGTGGCAATACACGTTCGTACTCGTCGATGAGCTGACGTACCACATCGGCTTGCCACGGCGAAAAGAGCAACCGGAAGTTGAATGGCAAATGCAACTCATCCCCCTTGCCGTAATGCGCTGCCATGCGTTCAAAGGGCAAATCCATTTCGCCAATGAGCACTTTGTCGTTGCCAAATTCTTCCACGGTCTGGCGCAACCACCGGTTGAATTCGTGAATATCAGGCGCAAAATCCATCGAATAGCGTTCCAGCAGACGGTCAGCGGGGTCCATACCTTCGCGCCAGTTGGGGTTGGGCGGGTTATCGCGGAAGAGCGGGTCTTTCATCACACGGAATGAGACATCGACGCGGAATCCATCCACACCACGCCGCAGCCAAAAGCGTAAGACATCGAGCATGGCTTCGCGCACGTCGGGATTACGCCAGTTGAGATCAGGTTGCTCTTTCAGGAAAGAATGCAGGTAGTATTGCCCGGTCTGCTCGTCATACTCCCACGCTGTCCCCCCACCAAAGCGGCTCAGCCAATTGTTTGGCGGCCCCCCATCAGGGGCAGGGTCACGCCAGATGTACCAGTCGCGTTTGGGGTTCTCACGCGAGGAACGTGATTCCAGAAACCAGGGATGCTGGTCGGATGTATGATTGGGAACGAAATCAATGATGATGCGCACCCCTCGGCGATGGCATTCGGCCACTAGGCGATCGAAATCGGCGAGCGTGCCAAACATGGGGTGCACATCGGTATAATTGCTGACGTCATAGCCGAAATCAGCCATGGGCGATGGATAGAAGGGTGAAATCCAAATGGCATCGACACCCAGCCATGCCAGGTAATCAAGACGCTGAATGATACCCGGCAAATCACCAATGCCATCGCCGTTGCTGTCCTGAAAACTTCGCGGGTAGATTTGGTAGATGATGCCTTTTTGCCACCAGTAGGTCATGGTGCTTGCTCCATGTTCGAAAGCCTGCATGGCGGAGTGTAAAGAGTGCCGAAGAATAGACAAGCAAAAAACCCCATGCCAGCAGCCATAGTGGCACGGGGTTTTTTCGTTTCAAAGCATCGCGTCAAAAGAGACCCACCACGTTGCCATCTTCGTCAATATCAACGTTCATAAAAGCCGGTGTGGCTGGTAAACCGGGCATGGTCTTCATTTCACCCGCCAACGGGTAAATGAACCCAGCCCCCACGCTGGCGCGCACTTCGCGAATTGGGAAGACGAACCCACGTGGCGCCCCTTTGAGTGCCGGATCGTGCGAAAGTGAAAGATGGGTTTTGGCAATGCAGATAGGCAAGTTGCCGAAACCGCTCTTCTCGTAGGCTTTGATTTGTTGTTCGGCTTCCCTGCTGAATTCCACATCGGCTGCGCCATAGACTTGCGTCGCAATGATGCGGATTTTTTCCTCGATGGGGAGATCCAGATCGTAGAGAAACCGGAAGTTGGACGGCTGTTCGCACGCCTGCACAACGGCTTCGGCCAGCGCCCGTGCCCCCTCGCCTCCTTGCGCCCAGTGTGCGGTTGGCACAGCAGCCAGGGCACCTGCTTCGATGGCAAGTTTTTGCACCAGTGCCACTTCTGCATCAGTGTCGGTGGGGAAGCGGTTGATCGCTACGACAACCGGCACGCCAAAGCGTTTGGCAATTTCGATGTGGCGCACAAGGTTCGCTGCACCTTTTTCCACCAATTCAAGGTTTTCCTCCACGTATTCCCGCGGCAAGTCGTAGCCAGGCACCACTTTTGGCCCTCCGCCATGCATTTTGAGCGCCCGAATGGTCGCGACCAGCACAACCGCATTGGGGGTCAAGCCAGAGGTCCGGCATTTGATGTCGAAGAACTTTTCCATGCCGATATCGGAGCCAAAACCAGCTTCGGTGACCACGTATTCTGCCAGTTTGAGCGCCACTTTGTCGGCCACGATGGAGCTGTTGCCGTGGGCAATGTTGGCAAATGGACCGGCATGCACGAAAGCAAGTTGCCCTTCGAGCGTTTGCAAGATGTTGGGGTGAATGGCGTCCTTCATGAGCACTGTCATTGCACCAGCCACGCCCAAATCTTCGGTGGTGACAGGCTTTCCGTCGAACGAGTACCCCACCACAATGCGCCCGATGCGTGTACGCATGTCGCGTAAGGTTTCGCGATAGTTGTTGCCATTGACCAACGCCAGAATGGCCATGACTTCGGATGCGACCGAAATATCGTACCCTGCCTGGCGGGGATACCCGTCCCATTTGCTCCCCAGCCCCACCACGATATTGCGCAACGCGCGGTCGTTGACATCCACCACGCGGTTCCAGGTGATGGTGTAGGGGTTGATGTTCAGGCGGGGCAAGCCATTGGGATGTTTCTCGCTGCGCGTGCGTTGCGCCCAGCGCTCACCAGGGTAATTGCGTTCATGCATCATGCGGGCATCCAGTGCAGCCGCACACAAATTGTGGGCGGCGCTCACCGCGTGAAGGTCGCCAGTCAGGTGCAGGTTAAAATCTTCCATGGGAACCACTTGCGAATAACCGCCACCAGCCGCCCCACCTTTGATGCTGAACGTAGGCCCCATCGATGGTTGGCGAATACAAACGGCGGCTTTATGCCCCAACTGCCCCAAGCCCTGCACCAACCCAATCGACGTGGTGGTTTTGCCTTCGCCCAGGGGCGTAGGGGTGATAGCCGTCACAACGATGTATTTGCCATTGGGGCGGTTCTGCAAACGTTCGAGGACATCGAGGTGCACTTTGGCTTTGTATTTGCCGTAGAGAATCAGATCGTCCTCTTCGAGGCCATACGTGGCCGCTAGATCACGGATAGGAATCAAAGTGGCCGACTGGGCAATTTCCAAATCGCTCGGGACAGGTTCGGTTTTGACGACAGGCATCGTTGCCTCCTTCCAAAGTCGATGTCAATGTTTGTCTGTGCGTGGCTATGCTCGCAGGTTCGAGGGGTTTTGTCAATTGATGTTTGTCATGTTGTTTGGCATACCAAGCGCGTTCGCCATAGCGGCAATGTGTGCGGGTGTGGTGCCGCAACAGCCACCAATGAGACGAGCCCCTCGCGCAGCCACACGGCGGGCATGAGCAGCCATCTCGGCGGGAGTGGCCAGAGCAGGCGGGAAACCAGCGTTGCTTTTCGCCACAAGCAATGCATCGGGAACAGCAGCGGCCATTTCGGCAATGACACGCTCCATCTCGGCAGGGCCGGTGCCACAGTTGGCACCAAAGGCCCAAAACCCATGTGCAGAAAGCGCATGCGCTACGTCGCGGGCTGTTTCCCCGGCGGGTGTCATGCCGTGGGCATGGAACGTGAAGGTGGCGACAAGAGGGCACGTGGCGAAAACACGCACCCGCTCCACAAGATGCAAAAGCGGCGCCAGCGCGATTTGTGTTTCGAACCAGAGCATGTCAACCCCGGCAGCAACCAGCGCACGCGTCTGTTCGACAAATGCCTCGTGAGCAGCTGGTTCATCGTCGAGGGGTGGCCCTACTGACCCTGCAACACGCACCTCGAAGGGAGCATCCTGAGCGGCACGACGGGCGAGCCAGACCGCACGCTGATTGAGGGCTTCGACGGCATGCGCCAGGCCATATGGCGCAAGATACGGGCGTTGAGCAGTCAATGTGTTGGTAAGCAAAATGCGAGCGCCAGCACGAACATAGGCACGATGCAGACGCCAAACCGCAAGCGGATGTGTGCATGTCCAGAGGGCAGCGGGGGTGTGTGACGGCAACCCCGCTTGTTGCAACATGGTTCCCATGGCACCATCCAACAGGATGAGGGGGGCAGGTTTCATAAGGTGGCTTGCTCCGGTGGAAAAATGGTTGTCAGCAAATAGAGCGCTTCCAGGCGCAATGCCACGGGCGATTTCGTGGTATCAACTTGCAGATCGGGGTGTTTTTGTATCAGGCGCTGCAAGGCCTGCTGTGAAGAAGAGTGGTCTGTGGCGTTCACCACTTCTCGGGGCTGCGAAACGATGAAAAGGTGCAGCGTCATGGCTTCATCGATACGCCCTTGCGCTTCCAACAGAAACGCAATACGGTTCATAAGCGAATACAAGCGCGGCATATTCATGAACCGGCGCATATTTCTAACGGCTTCCCCATAGGCCTGGTAAGCAACATCCATCTGATTACGTGCGAGAGCCAAGTCCCCCAAATTGAGCAGGGGGAGTTGCCGTCCCCAGCGGTCGCCCAAATTGGCAAAAAGGCGTTCGCTCAGGCGATAGCATGCTTCCGCCCCATTGTATTCGCTGCACATTTCTTTGACGATACCGAGATTGTTCAACACAAAAGCAATACCACGCTGGTCGTTCTGCCGGCAGAAGAGTACCAGGCTGCGTAACAAAGTCCAGCGTGCCTGGGTATAACGCTGCATGCTTTCGTACACCATGCCTTGTGTATTGTAAACCATGGCAAGCAAATGGGGGTTGGGGTGTACCGCCAGGATATGGCGAGCAGCGTGCAGGCATTGCAAAGCTTCATCGTACATACCACGCCGCATGTACACATACCCCAGGTGATTCTGACAGAACGCTTCTTCATCGTGTGCACCGGCCTGCCGCGCAAGGCGAAGGGCGGTATGCAAACGGGCCTCACTGAGTTCGTACATCCCCAAGCGACGGCAGAAGATGGCGTACCGTGCGTGAACAAGGCTGGCGGCCTGTTGTGCAAGAGCCGTTTCAGGCAACAAGGTGAGTGCCTGTGCAAAGAAGGATCGCCCCCTGGCAAAAGCATTGCAATAGTCGAAATAAAAATGCATCAATTCGCCCAGGGCGAGAATGGTCGACGCATCCTGCGCGTCGATGGCCAGTGCCCACACATGCTCGATCGTCTGCAAATGGGCACTTATCCAATCAAGCGTGGTGCGAGAGGCGGCTGTGCGCATCGTGTGCAGGCGTTGTGGAGCTTGTTGCACATAGAAACGGATGAGCATCTGTTGCGCATGGTGCCATGCAGCAGGAGACTTTTGCAACTGCTGCCAAAGCGTAAGGCGCAGCAAGGGTTTGATCTCGAACAGGCCGGGGGCGGCATGTTGCACAAGTCCTGCCTTTTCAAAGGCCGATAATAGAAAAGGCGAAACGCCAGCCACACCATGAGCTGATTCATGGTTGAATGCCCCCGGGAAAACCGCGAGGGTTTGCAAGGCTTCTTGTTCACGCGGCGCGAGTGGTTTCAACATGTACATGTGCATAGACGCAATGAGGGCAGATTTTTGTGGAAAATGTGCAACCTGCTCTTTCCATGTCTGGATGAAGCGCCTTCCAAACGCGGCAACGGAAGCGGCAATCATGTCCAATGCCTGTGGCATCCCATCCACAAAACGACATATTTCCACCAGGGCGGCAACATTACTCGGCGTTATGTCAAATTCAGTATTCGATTGACGAATGAGACTGCGCAACAACCAAAGCGTTGGCTCGCGCGACCATTCTTCGAATGTGATGTGTTCACGCGGCACAGGGAGCCCCTGTACATCCATCTCATCGTCCCAGGCAAAATTGGGCAAATGCGTTGCTGCTACCACAATGGTGCTACTTCCAGGATGGCGAAGAAGGGCACGCCAGGATGGATGCTGTTCGATTTCCGCGGGGGGTGAATCGATCAGAAGCAGGAGACGCGTCTGGGCAAAGATGGTTTGGATCGTGCTCAGGGCGGCTGACGGGGGAGCGCCAAGTGCAGCGCAAAGCGAAGCCCACAAGGCATCGGGCGTGGTGGTAGGTGTGCATCGAAGGAAGAGCACTTGTTCGAACAGATCTGCACCTTCGCGGGCAGCCTGTGCAATCAGCGTTGTCTTCCCACTCCCAGGCGCCCCACTGACACCAAGCGTGCCCGGTCCTTCGAAGAAACGATGTAAGCGGTGCATCTCTTTTTCACGTCCCACGAAGAGCGGCGGTGGCGGCGGGATATCGGTTGCGCGTTTGGGAACATGCAGAGATTTTTCAATTCCCCGCATGGGCTCAAAAGCCGAAAAGGGGTGTAACATACGCCAGCTCCCCTTCTCGAAAACAAGCAGATGTCTCTCAAGACAGATACGTGCCCATTGGTCCAGCACGAGTGGCATCCCCTTGCTTTTTTGCTCCAGGAACGTGCTCACGGCTTCATCGACGGATGCTTGCAGGACCATCTCCAGCCACGCGTGAATGTCTGCGTTGGAGAGTCGCTCAAGCTGCATACGTGTTTCAGCAGGAAGATAGCTGGGGCCCACTGTATGCCAGACCATTCCAAGTGGAAGCATCGAAAACGTGTGCAGAACATCCAGTACGGATTGTGTGCCAGGGTCGAGCAGATCAGCATGAAAGACAAATATCCCCACAGCATGTGCTTGGCTGCGCCGGGCAGCAGCGTGCAAAAAATCGGCCAGAGCGCTTCCTGTAGTTGGCGGGGGATGCGGTGCTGTCAAAGCAGCCAATGCCCCAAAAAGGCGATGCTGCCGTGCTGGTGCTCCCTCGATGGAGAGCCAGAGGATGTTCTCATCTTTTGCAAGAGGCACACATGCCCGAAAGAGAAACCGGGCTTCGGCTTCGCTGCCAAGAAAGCGCATTGTTGTTCGTTTTTGCCTGGTCAACGCCTGGCAGAATGCGTGAAACTGCTTTCGATTGGCGTCCGCAAGCGGCGGAGGGATACGTTGCGGTGTCAGCGTTCGCGTACCACGCTCAGCGTTGGCAATTTGGGCGCGACCATTTGTCTTTGCGGTATGAAGACGCGCATCGGCAATTTCAAGCAAGTCCTGTGCAGTCGTCGCATCATCAGGAGCCGTCGCAACACCCATGCTCAGGCTGATACGCAGTGGCGGTGCGCCAGGAACAAGCGTCGTTTGAAAATACCCCAGCAATCGTTGTCCCAAACGCAACGACTCTTGCTGCGTACTGTTCGGAAGCACCAACACCAACTCATCGCCACCATAACGAAACAGAAAATCACTTTCGCGGATGTAATGGCGAAGCGTCGCCCCCAGGAAGCGCAGCACATCATCACCGCGTGCGTGTCCAAACGCATCGTTGATGCTTTTGAAGTAATCTATGTCAATGAACAGGAGGCTGCATGGTGCATACGTCAAAGCATGTGTCAGCAGATAGTCAAGCGTGGGCAGCAGATCATCCCGCCGGTAAGCGCCTGTGAGCGCATCTCGCTCTAAATTCATGAGGGTTGGCTCTCTCCATATCTGCGGCTCGCTTTGAAAGTGTAGTCAGGTCTAGATAAAAAGATAAACGAAAGCGGCTTTTGAATTCTCAAATCGACTGGGCTATACGCCCAAACAACAAAACAGGCGGCAGAACGGCCGCCTGTTTTTTTCTGGCTTTTCGTCGAATGTGGGGGTTAGTCTTCCTCTTCACTTGGTTGCCAATGCCCTGCCAACTGGATAAGCCAGTAGATGAGATAGGCATCGACCAGCGCAACCAACACAGCACCGACAAGCGGCAACAATGCCGCACGGCCATTCAGTGCTTCACTGAACACATAGACCACGAAGGCTCCTGACAGCCCAATTTGCAAGACGGTGAGAAAGGCCAACATTGCGAATGAGCCTGTCGAAAGGTGAATACGACGATCTTCCATGAAGGTCCTCCTTTACCAGACACGCTGGCCTGTCGCCACGAATGCGGCATCACCCAGGTAATTGACGAGATAGGGCACATAGGCAATCAAGATGAGCACCACAGCCACCACTGTCCAGACATCGAGCCGCTTGGTGAAGAGCGGGCTCCCCTTTTCGGGGCCGATGATGGCTTCGGCAGCTGGCATTTCAACTTTCACACGTTCGCGCGAGAAGAGCAATGTGCCCACCATGACAGCAAAGAAAGCCATCCCACCCAAGAACATGAGTGTTCCACCAATGGCGGTCATTTTGTTGGGGATATCCCACGTTTCCATCAGCGGCAGGTAGGTGGCAGTCGCCATCCACGTGCGGCGCGGCATCCCTTCCAGCCCGCCGGCCATCTGGCCACGGCTGAAGATCATCACACCGATGAACCAGAGCCAAACATTGGCCAGCGCAAGGCCACGCCCCCAGAGTTTCTTGCCGGTCAAGGCTGGCAGCAGCCAGTACATGATGCCCATCGCCGTCAAGGTCACAGCCGTCCCAACGGTAAGATGGAAATGCCCTGGCACAAACGCGGTATTGTGTATCACCATGTTGATGTTGTAGGACGCATTGATCAGACCAGAGACACCCCCCAGGAAGAAGCCCAATCCGGCGAGCAGCTGTGCCGTCACCGCGGGGTCACCCCAGGGCAGCTTCCAAATCCAGCCAAAGAGTCCTTTGCCACCGGCTTTACGCCCACCAATTTCCAGCGAGGCAACGACGCTATACGCCGTAATCATGCTGGGGAAGAAGACCGAGAAGGTGAGTAAGGCATGCATCGCTTTCCAGCCAGGCGGCACACCCGGATCGGTGTATTGGTGGTGAAAGCCAACTGGGGTCGAGAGCAGAAGGAAGAGGATGAAGACCAGGCGCACCAGTGGATCGCTGAGGATTTTGCCCCCCACCTGCTTGGGCAGCATGGTGTACCACGAAACATACGCTGGCAACAACCAGAAGTACACGATGGGGTGCCCCGTCAGCCAGAAGAGTGTGCGAGCCAGTTGCGGGTCGGTTTTTTCGACAATACCCAACGACCACGGCAAAATGAGCACCAGGACTTCGGTCGCCACGCCCATCGACGCAATGAACCACATGATATACGTCACGAGGCTGATGAACGCCTGTAACGGCAACGCCTCACCCGGATGATCTTGCTTCCAAGCACGTGTCGTCAGCAAAATGTTCAGGAATGTCACCCACGAACTCACCACAACCAGCACCAACCCCAGGTAGAAGAGTGGGTGCCCTTGCAGCGGCGGGTAGAAGGTGAAGAGCACCGTGGACGAGTTGTCCAGAATCTTCCAGGTAGCCAGAAGCACCCCTACCAGCATCAGCCAGAACGCAATGGCTGTGCCACCTTTCAGCGCCATGGGGCGCTTGAGCGCACGCATCGTCACATAGGGCAAGAATGCCCCATTGAAGGCGGTCGTAAAGACCAACACGTTCAATACACCATGGATCGTCAGCCCCTGATAGTAGCTCTTCAAGCCCACATACTTGTACAGGTCAATCCCCATGCGGTCGAGGCCTTGGAAAAGCCCCATCAAAATTCCCAAAAAGAGCGCCGCAAACCCTAGCGCGAGTTGCCATTTGATGTACGTATCATCACGGGCAAATGCTCGTTGGTGCATGCTTCTCTCCCTCCTTTACTTCGCCGCCTGCGGCGCAGGTTCGACGATGATTTTGGCAAACATGGTCTGGTGACCAACACCGCAGTACTCGTGGCAGATAATGTAGTGCTCACCGGGCTCATCGAACTTCACTTTGACCAGCGAAATTTGCCCAGGAATCAACATGACATTGGCGTTTTTCCCGGTAATTTCGAACCCGTGAATGACATCGCGCGAGGTAATGCGAAAGGTCACTTCACTGCCAGCAGGCACACGAATTTCCCCCGGAATGAACGCCCAGGTCTGCGCAATCATGACTACTTCGTAGCGTTTGCCCGGCACCAGTTCGCGCAGGCCAGGATTATCGAACGGTGGCGTCTGATTGACCGCAGCAGGATCGATGGTGCCTGCTGGCGCCGGCACTTGCAATCCGCCAATGAATGCCGAAGTCAAAACAGCAATGAAAAAGAGGACCAACATCACGATGGAAAGGTTGATGAAGAGACGTTCACTTCGTTCGATTGGCATGGCTTATCCTCCTCGTTGCAAGAGCAAGATGTAGGCATAACTCCACAGAGCGACGATGAGCGCCATGTAGCCCAACAGTAGCGCCAGCGTGCCACGCGTATCGGGATGTTCTTCAGTCGCATGTTGCTGTTCCAAATCCTTTTCGCTCATATTCTCCTCCTTCGAACTCGTCGGTTTGAACCAGCGCACGGGAAACCGGCGCAGGTGAAGCCCCTCCTCTAATAGGTAGGATAACAGAGAAACAGGTGTGCAGTCTCATAAACAAGTTTGGCTGCTCCTTTGCTGTTGCGAATCTCATCCTGAATCAATTGGATATCACGACGAAGCGTCTCTGCATTGGCTTTTTCATACTGATAAATGCCGCGAATAAGCCCAATACTATCGACCAGCACATACGTCGGCTCGAATACAATTTCGCCATTTTGGCGCACTTCGTAATAGATGCGGAACCCATCACCCAGGGCATACTTCAACTGCACTGGATCACCTGCGGCAATGCGCCAGATATCGCCATCGGCACCGACACGCGCAGCATAGTCGCGCAGTTGGGTGGGCGTGTCGCGCGGGTCAATGGAGATGGAGAGCAGCTGCACAGGCACCACTGGGTTTTCGAGCGTTGGCAACGCCTGCATGACTTCACGCATGAGAGGATCTGTTTGCGGGCAAGGTGACTGACAATCCGCATCCATGATGGTGATCAGCGTCAGCCCGCCGCGCAGGTCCTCGCTTGTCAAGGGAACGCCATTCTGGTCGATCAACGAAAAGGCAGGTGATGGAGCAATACGTGGCACAACGGTAATCGGCTGAAAGATGGCAAACGCAATCGCTGCCAGCAGAAGCAACGCACCGGCTCCCCCGAGCCAACGGACCAAAGAGCGTCGATGTTCTTCTGGATTGGACGCAGACAAAGTCGTGGCTGTCATGCTGATTCCTCGTGTGCGTTGGTATCACCAGTGAGCATGCGCAAAATGTGTTCGAGGCTGTCCACTGGCTCACCTTTGCTCACAAAGGCGTCCGCTCCCGCCTGCAACGCCATTTGGGCGACGCCAGGGTGGCTGCTCCATACAATCACATAGGCATTGTGTTGGCTTTTGAGGGCTGCCAAAAAATCAGATGAAACAGTACCGTTGTATTGTATCATGCCAGGCAATTCCCAATCAAGCAAGATAACATCGAACGAGAGTGGCGATTGGGAAAACAGGCTTTGTAGCTCATCGAATGTTTCGGCTTCGGCAACAATTTCAGCAAGAGCAGTTTGTTCGAACAAGAGCCGAATAGCCGCACGTACTCTCGGGTTATCATCGGCCAGGACAATGTGCAGCACGGGACACACCTTGCGACGCATGTTGGATTGACATCGATGAGTCTACGAGAGATCGTGCTACATGTCACCATGCGCCGGTGCAGTCTGGCACCTATCCACTTGTCCAGGTTCTGGTGTGACAAGTTTGATCAAGTTTCGAAGAGAGGGTTAGACCAGCCCGTGTTGCAGCGCGATTGCCACGGCTTCGGTACGTGTAGAAGCACCTAGTTTCGAGAGAATGTTGCTCACGTGGAATTTGACCGTCGAGCGGCTCACAATCAATCGCTGAGCAATTTCGTTGTTGCTCAATCCTTCAACCATGAGCGCCAGCACTTCGCGTTCACGCTCCGTCAGGTCGTCTCCAAGGCGACGGGAGCCTTGCAATGTTTGCCGAATGAGCGCTTGCGTGGCTTCAGGAGCGAGTGTCGCCTGCCCCGCAACAGCATTGCGAATGGCGTTCGCCAGTTCATCCGCAGTGGCATCTTTCAACAAGTATCCAATAGCGCCAGCGGCAAGTGCTTTCTGCACCAGATCATCCTCACGAAAACTGGTCAGCACAACAACCTGCATGTCGGGAAACTGCTTTCGGATGATCTCGGTCGCCTGCGCCCCATCCATTTCGGGCATCACCATGTCCATCAAGACCACGTCAGGGTGCAGGCGTTCTGCCATCTCGATGGCTTCACGCCCCGTGCGGGCTTCTCCGACCAGTTCCAGGTCATCGAAGACACTCAACAGGGCACTCAGCCCACTTCGCACCACGGTATGGTCATCGGCAATCAGTACACGAATTGGCTTCGGCATAGGCGACCTCACTCCTCGCTGGTTGTCGATGCTGGCGACCATTGCAGGCGCACGGTTGTGCCACGTGTTGGTTCACTTTCAATCCGAAGGGTTGCCCCAATAGCCGCAGCGCGTTCGTGCATGATACTCACACCAAAGCGAGTGGCAGGAATCGTCGTGGGATCGAACCCACGCCCATCGTCGGCAACCAACAATGTGATGGTATCATCCTGAGCCGTCAGCGTAAGCGAAATGTGGCTGGCATGGGCATGTTTGATGACGTTGTTGAGGGCTTCTTGTGCAATACGGTAAAAGGCAACTTTGACATCCGTCGGCATCTCCACCTCTTCGAGGTGGGTCTCGATAGGCAGGCGTCCTCGGTTGGCAGCGGCATCGGCCAAATGTTGGAAGAGGCGCGTCACAGGCGCCTCTTCCAGCGCTTGCGGGCGTAATTCCAACAGAAGCGTGCGCATTTCGGCCAGCGCTCCCCGCGTCAGCTGGCGCAGTTCTTCCAGCCGACGCCAAGCTTCATCTGGGTTGCGCTCGGCGATGCGCGGGATGACGTCGGCGAGAATGCTGGCAGAAAAGAGCGTTTGTGTGACGGCATCATGCAAATCGCGGGCAATGCGGTTGCGTTCGGCTTCGACGGCAGCACGTTCGACACGTTCGCGCAGATGCGCGTTTTCGATGAGGAGCGTGGTTTGGTCAGCGAAGGTACGCAACAAGGCCAGCGTTTCGTCATCCAGCGTTTGCAAGGTGGTGTAGTAGAGTGCCAGGGTGCCAAAGAGTTCCCCACCGATGTGCAGGGGAATAGCAACCGCCGTTCGAAACGTGGCGACCGTTGTCATGAGCGCCTGGCGTGCCTCGGGTGAAAGCATTTCAGCATGTTGCAAAAATGCTTCGAAAGCTTGCTGCATGTCGTGAAGGACGATGATTTCTCCCGACTGACTGGCGCGTCCCGAAACCCCTATTCCATATGGTACCTGCAACGAAGCGACTTCCTGGGGCAGGTTGTGTACAGCAAGCACATGCAGGCAATGTTGTTCGGTATCGAAACCGAAAATCGCGGCTGCGTCACTGTACAGCAACCGCCCGGTCTGTTCGACCACATGTTGCAAGAGTTCTTCCAGGGCAACGCCACGGTTGAGCGCCCCCACCAGATCGCGCAGACTTTCCGCAATGCGCTGTCGGCGTTCGATTTGGGCAGTCCGTTCAGCAACACGTTTTTCAAGGGTCGCCGCGTAGGTATGCAGGCGTTCGCGCAATTGTGCCTGTTGAATGGCAATTGCCAACATGTTGGCTATTTCACGGAATGTTTCGATATCCCCTTCGTCGAGGCTGCTCCCGGGCTTCCCCAGCACGTTCAAGGTACCCACCAGGATGTCATCCACTAACAGCGGTACTCCCAGGTAAGGGCGGTTGCTCTCCTGTGAAAATGAAGATGCTTCCAACACGTTTTCATACACAGGCGAGTGCAATGAAAGGCGTTCTCCCGCACGAAACGGCAAGCGAAGCCCACTGCCTTCATATACAGCCAACACCCTGACTTCTTCTCTGGTTTCGTCGAACAAAAAGACGAACAAATCAGCGTCGGGAAGGAAGGTCGCTGCCCCTTCCAGCGCCAACGTCGCGACTTCGGCGGGAGACTGCGCTGCCAGTACAGCCCTTTCGATGTCGTAGAGGGTTTGCAAACGTTGGGCATAGCGTTCGCGTGCCTGCTCCGCCTGCTTGCGTGCCGTAATATCGCTTACGAAAGCCAGCACCATCCGTTCGCCGTTTAGCATGGTATGGCTCAGCGCAATTTCGACCGGGAAGCGTGTTCCATCCTTGCGCATGGCTACGAGGTCGAGGTTGATGCCCATGGGGCGCGTGCGCGGTTGCTGCACATAGGCCAGGCGGTGCTGAACATGCAGTTCGCGGAGATGCAACGGCAGCAAATCTTCTACCGTAAGGGTCACCCATTCATCGGGGGTATAGCCGAAAAGGTGGCATGCCGCCTGGTTGGCATGGGCGATCGTGCCATCGGCACGCACAACGAGGATGCCGATAGGTGCCACATCGAAAATGCGTTGATTGACGAGATGCCAGATCGGTTCGGTCGAAGTCATCATTCCCCCTCTGTTGGGGTGATTGTATCCAAAAGTGGAAAACGTTGTAGTCGAGATCCTCAGAGTGCTACATCCTGCTCAAAAAAAAGGCCTTGGGGGCAAGCACCCCCAAGGCAGCACGCCTGCTTGCACGCGTCATGCCAATCCAGCAGCTCGCAGTAGGGCGCGTTTGGTATAGACTTTCAGCAAGTGTGCACGGTAATCAGCTGAAGCAAAGAGGTCGGCCATGAAGTCTTCACTGCCGAACCCATCGGCGGCCTTTTCAGCAGCGGCGCTCAATGCTTCCGCCGACAACGGAGCGCCCGCCAGCGCTTCTTCGACCGCGGTCAGGCGAGTCGCGTGGTCGAACGCGCCATTGGCAGCCACCCGAGCGGCTGTAATTGTGTCGCCGTCCGTTTCCAGATAGGCGGCGACACCCACTACCGCATATCCTGATGCGGGGTGCGGGAATTTGACGTAGGCGCTGCGCCCATGCTTGAAGCCAATGCCTGGGAAGCCAACGCTGGTGATGAGCTCATGTGGTTCCAGTGCTGTGGTAAACAAGCCCAGGAAGAAATCATCTGCGGGAATGGTACGGGTGCCGTTGGGGCCTGTCACATGAAGTTCGCCCCCCAGTGCCAGCACAGCAGCAGGCAAATCCGAGGCGGGGTCGGCGTGGGCAAGATTGCCGCCAATAGTCCCACGGTTGCGCACCTGAACATCGCCCACCACGGACGCGGCTTCTGCCAGGGCTGTGGTCAGTTCACGCACATCGCTGTTGCGGGCAATGGCGTCGTGTGTGGCGAGTGCGCCGACGCGCAGTCCGTAGCCCCGATCGACCATGATGGTATCGAGCGCCAGACGGCTGATGTCGATGAGAACGGCGGGTGCCATGAGGCGAAGTTTCATTGCAGGGATGAGGCTGTGCCCCCCTGCAATGAGTTTGGCATCGTCGCCATGCTGTTGGAGCAGTTGGACGGCTTCTTCCACGCTGTTGGCGCGGATGTAGTCGAATGTTGGTGGATACATCGTGCGCTCCTCCTTCCTTAGTTCCCATTGCCCTGCGCGGCCTGAATTGCACGCCAGACCTTTTCGGCAGTTAGCGGCGGATCGATGTGTTCGACACCAAATGGCGCGAGGGCATCCATAACGGCGTTGACCACGGCAGCCGTAGAGGCAATCGTGCCGGCTTCGCCAACGCCTTTGACCCCCAGTGGGTTGTGTGGGCACGGCGTCACAGTACGGTCAAGTTCGTAAGAGGGCAGTTGGCTGGCTTTGGGTAAGGCATAGTCCATGAGCGAGCCCGTGAGCAGGTTGGCGTTTTCATCGTACACCACGTTTTCGAACAGCGCCTGTCCCACCCCCTGAGCGATACCACCGTGGATTTGCCCTTCGACAATCATCGGGTTGATGACATTCCCCACATCGTCCACGGCCACATAGCGCAACAGGTTCACCTGCCCTGTATCGGCATCCACTTCGACGACCGCGATGTGAGTACCAAATGGATACACGAAGTTGGCGGGATCATAAAACGTGGTGGCTTCGAGCGCTGGTTCGATACCTGGCGGCAAGTTGTGCGCCAGATAGGCTTGCAAGGCGACATCCTGGATGGTGACCGATTTGTCGGGCGCACCTTTGACGAAATACGCCCCTGCATCGAACTCGATATCGTCCTCGGCGGCTTCGAGCAGATGCGCGGCAATCTTCTTGCCTTTTTCGACCACCTTTTGGGCGCTGACAGCAATGGCGCTTCCACCAACCGCGGCGCTACGACTGCCGTAGGTTCCCCAGCCGTACTGAACAGTGTCGGTATCGCCTTCGACGATTTCCACGTCTTCGTAGTTCACACCCAGAATCTCGGCAGCAATTTGGGCGAACGTGGTTTTGTGTCCCTGCCCATGCGCCGAAGAACCACTGTACACAGTCACTTTTCCGGTGGGATGTACACGCACAACGGCGCTTTCCCACTGCCCTGCCTGCGCCCCCAGCGAGCCAACGACTGCGGATGGCGCCAGGCCACATGCTTCGATGTAGCATGAAAATCCAATGCCAATGTAGCGCCCCTGTTCACGGGCTTTCGCCTGTTCGGCACGCAGGGTTTCGTACTCCACCAGTTGCAACGCCTTGCGGAGCGCCCCTTCGTAATTCCCGCTGTCATATTGCAACGCCACAGGCGTCTGATAGGGGAATTTGTCAGGCGGGATGAAGTTGCGGCGGCGGAATTCAGCAGGGTCCATGCCGATTTTCCGCGCACCAAGGGCCATCAACCGCTCGACGACGAATGTCGCTTCGGGGCGTCCAGCGCCGCGGTACGCATCCACAGGGGTAGTGTGGGTGAAAACCCCAACCACGTGCGCATAGATGTTGGGAATCTCGTATTCACCCGACAGGAGCGTGCCATAGAGATAGGTGGGCACCGCAGGCGCAAACGTGGACAGATAGGCCCCAAGGTTCGCGTAGGTTTCTACACGCAGGCCAATGACCTTGCCGTTGGCATCGATCGCCAGTTCGGCGTGGGTCACGTGGTCGCGACCATGGGCATCGGTCATGAAGGCTTCGGAGCGGGTTGCTTGCCACTTGACCGGGCGCCCCAGCTGCATGGACGCCCACGAGATGATGGCTTCTTCGGGGTAGTGGTGGATTTTGCTGCCGAAGCCGCCACCCACTTCGGGCGCAACAACGCGGATTTTGTGTTCGGGCAACCCAAGCGACGCCAATGACATGAGCAGACGGTGAATGTGGGGGTTTTGGCTGGTCATGTAGAGCGTCAATTTGCCATCGATGGGATCGAAGTCGGCGAGTGCGCCGCGTGTTTCCATGGCGTTGGGTGCGAGGCGATTGTTGCGCAGGTCAAGCGACACCACGTGTGCGGCTTCGGCGAAGGCGGCATCGGTAGCGGCTTTGTCGCCGATTTCCCAATCGAACGCGACGTTGTCGGGGGCTTCGTCATGCACGGCGGGGGCACCGGGCTGGACGGCTTTGTGGGGGTCGGCGACAGCGGGCAAGGGCTCGTATTCCACCTCGATGCGTTCGAGCGCATCATGGGCGGTATAGCGGTCGTTGGCAATGACAACGGCAACGGCTTCACCTACGTGGCGCACCTTGCCCTGTGCAAGAATGGGGTGCGCAGGCGTTTTCAGGTTCGGCAGAAGCCACCCCACGGGTACCACGCCCGGAATACCACTAGCGGCGACATCTTCGCCAGTGAAAACAGCGACCACACCATCGAGGGTTTGGGCTTTGCTCGTATCGATGGATTTGATCGTGGCATGTGCATACGGACTGCGCAAGATAGCAGCATAGGCCATGTTGGGCAGGTGTAAATCGTCGGTATATTTGCCACGCCCCGTAACG
The DNA here is from genome assembly GCA_015487975.1 of Ardenticatena sp. Taxonomy (GTDB): domain Bacteria; phylum Chloroflexota; class Anaerolineae; order Ardenticatenales; family Ardenticatenaceae; genus Ardenticatena. The sequence goes on along the minus strand of WFOS01000034.1, from coordinate 36,589 downwards.
AGAGCGGGGTCTTCACGACGGCGGATGGCTTTGCCAAGAATGCGGGTTGTAGTGGTCATGAGGGGCCTCCTTTCTCACATCTCTTGGGCGGCACGCAACACGGCTTTCACAATGTTGTGATACCCTGTGCAGCGGCAAATGTTGCCTTCGAGCCCATGGCGAACATCTTCTTCGGTGGGGGAGGGGTTCTTTTGGAGCAAGTCATAGGCAGTCATAATCATGCCAGGCGTACAGAAACCGCATTGCAGGCCATGTTCTTCCCAAAAGGCTTTTTGCAGGGGGTGTAAGTCGCCATTCTGGCTGAGCCCCTCGATGGTCAGCACTTCTGCGCCATCAGCCTGGACAGCCAGAACCGTACATGATTTGACGGCACTCCCATTCAGCAAGACGGTACACGCACCACACTGGCTTGTATCACAGCCAATGTTGGTACCCGTCAGGCCAAGCACATCGCGCAGAAGGTGCACAAGAAGCATACGCGGGGGCACATCCACAGTGTGGCTCTGGCCATTGACAGTGAGTGTGATTTGCATGGCAGCAACCTCCTTTGGTTGTTTTGGGGAACAGGGACGACATGACAACTCGCGGATAGGCAGCGGGGTCTCACCTCCTTTCGTCTGTTCTGTCTATGTCTTCAGGCAGTTTGCACGGCTTCATCCAGTTTTTTCAGCCCATCGTTAATCATCTTGCGGGCTACACTTTGGATGAGCCGCTGACCGACCTGCGCAATCCGCCCACCGGCTTCACTTTCGCCCTCATACACAAGGCGTGTTCCTTCGGGCACGTCTTCCAGCCGAATACGCCCCACCCCTTTGACAAAGCCAGCCGAACCACGCCCTTCAAGATGCAGGCTGAACGACTCGGGGGGATTTTGGTCGGCAAGGCGCACCTGCCCCTTGAACGTGCCACGAATCGGCCCCACACCAAGCGTCAATTCGGCTTCGTAGGTGGTTTCGTCCACACGCTGCAGGTTCTTGACACCAGGGATGGCCTGCGCCAGAAAGTCGGGATCTTGCAAAAGGGCATACACCCGCTCACGGGGTCCCGGAACGATATGCTCTCCATCGATGCGGATCATAACATGCTCTCCATAGCAAATATGTGGTTGTCGACAACAGCAACTGGGTTCTGGTAAAGAGGGAACGAATGCAAACATGCACAGGTGCAACAGTGTAGGCGATTATACGTGCAGGCACTTGGCGTGTCAATCAGCGTGAAAACTGGTGATTCTCCAGATCGCTGCAAACAAGCGCAAAGGCACTGCCCCGTATTCTCCTCCCAAGCCGAGCCGTTACTTCGAGGTACGACGCACCTGGCAGGTGCGTCGTACCTCCTGAGCTGAAGGCGGCGTTCTCCATGGGGCATTACCAGTCATCCACCCCGCCACAGCACCACGCCAGTGCGAGAATGACAAACTATCGAAGTTATGACAACTCAACGACCACCCCAAAACGACCTGTTGCCGGCTTCTCACGCCGATACGAAAAAAATTCATCCGTGCGGCATGCAGTACACATCGCCGCCTCTTCGATCTGCTGGACCCCCATCGCTTGCAACAAGGCGCGGTTCGTCCCCGACAAGTCCAAGAAAACCCGCCCCTCGCGCCTCTGCAACCAGGACGCACCATCAGGCCAGGTATGCGCTGCACGCACCACATTTTCACCCACTTCGTAGCAACAGGCACCAATCGCCGGCCCCAGGAAGGCATGCAACCGTTCGGGGCGTGCGCCGAACGCCACCTGCATGGCACGCACCAACGAGAACGCAATCCCCCCCAGCGTGCCACGCCAGCCCGCATGTGCCAGCCCCACCGCATGATGGTCGGGGTCGTAGAGCAAGATCGGCTGACAGTCCCCAAACGTCATCGCCAGCGGCAAACCCCGTTCTGCGGTCATCAAGCCATCGGTGTCGGGAAGGCGTTGCCCTGCGTGAGCGGCAGAAACGAGCGTTACCCGCGTGCCATGGACCATGCGCACACGCACAGCGCGTTCGGCGTTCATCCCCACAGCAGTGTAGAGACGGCGCACATTTTCGCGCACGGCGGCTTCATCATCGCCAACCGACCAGCTAACGTTGAGCGTATCGAACGGCGGGCGCGAGACGCCTCCATGTCGCGTGAAAATGGCATGGCGCACATTCGTCAAGTGTGTGAAACGATAGGTGGGAATGCCCCCCAACAGCACACGTTCCAGACTCATATCACCACCTGCATAACATAGTCTAGCAATGCGCGGCGCGCTTCGGCATCGCCAAAGCCGCTTTCCAAGGCGTAGCGCGTGGTTGTGCGCACATGTTCGCCCCCCCAGCCAAATTGACGGCTCAACAGCGCATATTCGCGCGATACGGTGGTCGGCGTAATCGTGCGTGAATCGGTGCTCACACTTACTTTGACGCCCAAGCGATAGCAGTAGTCAATGGGATGCGCTTCCAAACTTTCAGCCGCTCGTGTCTGAACATTGCTGGTGGGGCACATTTCCAGCAAAACCCCCTCGCGATGCACACGTGCCAGCAAATCGGGATCTTCGACGGTGCGCACGCCATGCCCAATGCGCTGAGCGCCAAGCACATCCAACGCCTCGCGCACACTTTCGGGTCCAGCGGCTTCGCCCGCGTGCACAGTGCGCGGCAAATCGGCTTCGCGTGCCAGGTCGAACGCTTTGCGATGCGGCGCACCAGGGTAGCGGGCTTCGTCCGCAGCAAGGTCCAGCCCAATCACCAGGGTCTCGCCACGGTCCCGATGCCGAATGGCTAGGCGTGCTACCTGTTCGCTCACATCGGGCGGCTCGTGGCGCAAGCAACAGAGAATTTGCCCCACGGTCACCCCAAAATCGGCCGCACCTGCTTTCAAGCCGCGCGCGACTGCTTCGACAACAGCATCCATGCTCAGCCCTTCGCGAGTGCAAAGTTGCGGTGCGTAGCGCACTTCACCATACACAACCCCATCTTGCGCCCACGATTCGACCAACTCGTATGCCACACGTTCCAACGCCTCCTCGGTTTGCAGGACAGCCAATTGTGGGTCAACCCGCCGCAGAAAATCAGCCAGGTCGGCACAGCGCGGTGGGGCTATCATGAACATTTCCAGTGGCTCGGGCAAATCAATGTCGTATCTGCGTGCCAGTTCACGCGCTGTTTCTACCCGCACACACGTATCCAGGTGTACATGCAATTCGGCTTTTGGCAATGCCCGAATGGTCTCGATATCCAACATCTCGCGCCTCCTTGTCACTTCAATAGGGTCCTCGCTCAGGCCAAAAAGGGTTGGCGAGTCTAGCATGAGCACGAAAAGCCAGCAATTGCCGCTGCTCTCTCACACCGTCGTGCATCAAGAAATCGATATGCAATTTTGCCCCTCGAGCAGACCTTCCGTACAATGCACCACAACGCGAATTCATCCCGGAGGTGTGCTGTATGCCCCGCGTCGTCCATATCCTGCTCGTCTTCCCCATCGTCGCGACGGCATGTGGTGCTTTGAACAGTGCCGCACGTCCAATCGCAACGCCCATCCCTATCACAACAGCCATTGCACCACCAACCAGCACAATTCCACTTCCGCCACCCACCCCCACACCCCGCGTGGTGCGCTACATCGTCCAGGAAGGTGATACGTTGCTCAGCATTGCCGAACGCTACGGAACAACCGTGCAAACCATCATCGCCGCCAATCCCAATCTGGAAAACCCTGACTGGATTCAAATCGGCCAAGAACTGTTGATTCCCATCGAGGAGACGGAAACAGGTCCATGAACCGCCTCTCTGTTTCGACCTGGCGTCGTTTCATCGGCATCGGAGCACTCATCGCCCTGGGCATCGTCACCGTGTGGGGCTGGCGTATACGCACCACACCTAACACCGCCACCACCATCGTCCAACGGGGTGATTTGCCCATCACGGTCGAAGCGCTCGGGCAGGTGCAGATGCTGCACAGCGTCCCCCTCGCGTTTCCGACAAGTGGGCGGCTGATAACCGTGACCGTCCAGCCCGGCGACATCGTTTCGGCAGGCACGGTGCTGGCACAATTGGACACCACCGAACTGCGCCTGCGCCGTGATGAAGCCGCTGCCGCCCTCGAAGCCGCCCGAGCGACACTCGACGAAGCCATTTCAGGCGGCACCAGCGCCGAGATCGAAGCCGCGCAAGCGCGTGTGCGGCAGGCAGAGCTCGCTTACGAAGTCGCCGCCCAACGCTACGAAAATGCCACTGACGAAGACGAACGCGACGATGCGGCCATCGCCCGCGAAAGCGCCTATGCCAGCCTGCTGGAAGCCCGTGCCGCACTCAATCGCCTGCTCGACGGCGCACCGCCCGAAACCCGACGCCGCCTCGAAGCACAGGTGGAACAGGCACGTATTCGGCTCGAATTGGCTGAACAAGCCCTTGCAGCAGCCAGTCTGTACGCTCCCTTCGATGGCATTGTGCTGGAACAACTGGCACAGCCCGCGGCGTTCGTGGGCACTGGTCAACCTATCTTCACCTTCGCCGATCCCACCACCACCCGTCTGGTCGCCCAGGTGGACGAACAAGACATCAACCGTCTCCACATCGGGCAACAAGCCGACATCCGCTTCGATGCGTTCCCAAGCATCCCACTCACTGGCACAGTCGAACACATTGCCCCTGCGCCATCCGCGCAACGTGGAAGCACGCTGTACGACATCATCATCGCCTTCACTGCTCCCGACACCCATCCCGTGCGCCCCGGCATGAACGCGACGATCACCATCGCCACCGAAACCTTGCGCAACGTGCTGTTCATTCCTCTGGCGGCTGTGCAGTATGCCGGCCCAGACACCTTTGTGTACCGATTGAATGGACGTACCGTCGAAATGGTGCGTGTGCGCCTTGGAACCGACAACGGCGTTTCGGTTGAGGTTGTCGAAGGGCTCGAGGAAGGCGACCGCATTTTTCTCGAACCACCTGACTGAGCGGCGCTTCACACTTGCCCACACCCCCACTTTGCAGTTGAATAGATGGTTGCCATCGACGGCAAAGACCAACGAAAGGAGACAAGGGTGTCTGCGACAATTCTTGTTGGCCAACCACTCACGATCGAAGACGTGGTGCGTGTTGCCCGCCATCGCGCCCCCGTTGCATTGGACGACATCGCCCGCAATCAGGTGCGTGCCGCTCGACGCTACATCGAACACGTCCTTGCGGAAGAGCGTGTGGTGTACGGCGTCACCACTGGCTTTGGGAAGTTCGCCCAGGTGCGCATCAGTCCCGAAGACACGCGCCTGCTTCAACGCAATCTTTTGCTTTCGCACGCCATGGGCGTCGGTGAGCCCTTCCCCACCGAAGTCGTCCGCGCGATGATGCTTCTGCGTGCCCAAAGCCTTGCGTTAGGGCATAGCGGTATCCGTGAAGAAGTGCTCGACCTGCTGCTCGCCATGCTGAACCGAGGCGTGCACCCCATCGTTCCCTCGCAAGGCTCTGTTGGTGCCAGCGGCGACCTTGCGCCTCTGGCGCACATGTGCCTGCCTATCATCGGCGAGGGGCAGGCTGAATACCAGGGGCGCACGTTGCGCGGTGATGAAGCGCTGCATGCTGCCGGTTTGTCGCCTATCGTACTGGAAGCCAAAGAAGGGCTGGCGCTGGTCAACGGCACGCAGGCCATGACCGCCATTGGCGTGCTGACCGTACATGACGCATTCGAACTATGCACCATCGCCGATATTGCCGGTGCCATGAGCCTCGAAGCGCTGAAAGGGAGCCTGCGCCCCTTCGACCCGCGTGTGGTGCGTGTGCGTCCGCACCCCGGCGCGGCACTGGTCGCGGAAAACGTGCGCAAACTTGGCGCCAACAGCCCCATCCACAAATCACATGAAAACTGCGACAAAGTGCAAGATGCCTATTCACTGCGCTGCATCCCCCAGGTGCATGGTGCCAGCCGCGATGCACTTGCCCACGTTGCCGACACTCTCGAACGTGAAATCAACAGTGTAACCGACAACCCGCTCATTTTCGCCGAGGACGATGACGTCATCTCCGCGGGCAACTTCCACGGCCAACCGGTGGCGCTCGCCATGGACTACGCCAAAATGGCCATTGCCGAACTCGCCAATATCAGCGAACGTCGCATCGAATACATGCTCGACCCGGCGCTTTCTGGCTTGCCAGCCTTTCTCGCCCGCCAGGGGGGCCTCAACTCCGGCTTGATGATTTCGCAATACACCGCTGCAAGCCTCGTGTCCGAGAACAAAGTGCTGGCACACCCCGCCTCAGTCGACTCCATTCCCACCAGTGCCAACCAGGAAGACCACGTCTCGATGGGCACCACCGCCGCCCGCCAGGCACGCATGGTGCTGGAAAATGCCCGCTGGGTCATTGCCATCGAACTCGTCAACGCCGCCCAGGCACTTGACTTCCATAAGCCCCTCGAACCGGGGCCCGGCGTCGAAGCCGCGCTGGACATGTTGCGCACTCGCATTCCCCCACTCGACCGTGACCGCATCATGACGCCCGATATCGAAGCCGCACGCAAGATGATCGTGGACGGCTCTCTGCGCCGTGCGGTAGAAGCGGTCGTGGGGCCGTTGCACTAGGCAAAAGGGGGGCATTCACGAATGCACCGCCCCCCTCCTCTCAATTGCCAATCTCCCCTCCCCCATCTTGCCATCTCCGCCCATTGCTTCTACAATCGTGGCGCTTTTCCCATTTCCTAAAAAAACCTCTCGAACGAAGAGACAACACGCAGGTGAAACTATGAGCGTTCCGAAAACCAGCCACGACATTCGGCAAGCGTTTCTCGACTATTTCAAAAACCATGGGCACGAAATCGTCCCAAGCTCATCCCTTGTACCAGCGAACGACCCAACGTTGCTCTTTACCAATGCTGGGATGAACCAATTCAAAGATGTTTTCCTGGGGCTTGAAAAACGCCCTTACACCCGCGCCACATCCGCACAAAAATGCATGCGTGTTTCCGGCAAGCATAACGACCTCGAAAACGTGGGGCCATCGCCGCGCCATCACACCTTCTTCGAGATGCTGGGGAATTTCAGTTTTGGTGATTACTTCAAAGAAGAAGCCATCGAATATGCGTGGGACTTTCTGACCAATGTCCTGCAACTCGACAAAAACCGCCTCTGGGTCACCATTTACCTGGATGACGATGAAGCCTTTGAATACTGGACCCGCCACGTACCGCCCGAACGCATCTTGCGATTCGGCAAAGAAGAAAACTTCTGGCAAATGGGCGAAACCGGCCCATGTGGCCCCTGTTCGGAAATCCACTACTACTGGGGCCCCATCGAAGAAATGACGCCTGAAGGCGTCAACCGTGATGACCGCTACCTGGAACTCTGGAACCTCGTCTTCATGCAGTACGACCGTAGCCTAGACGGTACGCTCAAGCCACTGCCCAAACCATCCATCGATACAGGTATGGGGCTGGAACGCATCACCTCTGTGGTGCAGGGCAAAACCAACAACTACGAAACCGACCTCTTCATGCCCATCATCAGCCGCATTCAGGCCCTGCTGGGGCACAGCGATGCCGAACGTGAAGCCCACATCATTGGTTATCGTGCCATCGCCGACCACATCCGTGCCACCACTTTCCTCATCGGTGATGGTGTTTTGCCCGGCAACAGCGGGCGCAACTACGTATTGCGGCACATCATGCGCCGTGCCATACGCTACGGCAAGCAAATCGGCTTCGAGAAACCTTTCATGGCCGATCTCGCCGACACCGTCGTCCACGAATACGGGGAGCACTACACCGAACTCACCGAAAAACGTGACTTCATTCTCGAAGTGGTGGCGCAGGAAGAAGAACGCTTCCGCCAAACGCTCGATAACGGGCTGGCACGGCTCGAAGCGTTGCTTGCCGATCTCGAAGCGCAAGGGACGCGCGTGATTCCAGGCGAAGAAGCGTTCCGCCTGTACGATACCTATGGCTTCCCCTACGACCTGACGCGCCAGATTGCCGAGGAGCGCGGTTTCACCATCGATCGCGCTGGGTTCGACCGCGCCATGGCCGAGCAACGTGCCCGTGCACGTGCCCACGAAACCTTCGACGTCGATGAACTTGTGGAACGCTACCGCACGGTCGACCTGCCCGCCACGCAATTCGTGGGCTACGACTATCAACGCCTGACCAATGTCGAAACCTACATCCTCTTTCTTATGAAAGATGGTCAAGCCGTGCAAACCGCTGCCGAAGGCGACGAAGTGGAACTGGTGCTGAGCGAAACGCCCTTCTATGCCGAAGGTGGTGGGCAAGTCGCCGATACCGGCGTCATCGAAACCGACTATGGGCGCGTGCTGGTGCACGACGTGCGTCGTGCCCGCTCCGACCTCTGGGTGCACCTGGGCACGGTCGTCGCTGGCGCCATCAACGTCGGCGACCTGGCGTATGCCAGCATCGACGTGGAACGCCGCTGGGACATCATGCGCAATCACACCGCCACGCACCTGCTGCACCGTGCCCTGCGCAACGTGCTGGGCGAACATGCCGAACAGCGCGGCTCGCTGGTAGCGCCCGAGTATCTGCGCTTCGACTTCGTCCATCTGCAACCCGTCACACGCGAAGAATTGCAACGCATCGAGCAGGAAGTGCTGGCCAACATCATGGCCGATGAAGTCGTGGACTGGCAATACATGCCCCTGGAAGAAGCCCTCGATGCGGGGGCGATCGCCTTGTTCGGCGAAAAGTACGGCGAAACTGTGCGCATGGTCAGCATCGAAGATCCACACACCCGTGCCTGGTACTCGCGCGAGTTGTGTGGTGGTACACACGTCGAACGCACAGGGCAAATCGGCCCCTTCATCATCACATCCGAAAGCAGCATCTCCGCTGGCGTGCGCCGCATCGTCGCGCTCACTGGCCGCAAAGCCGCCGAATACATCCGCGAACGGCTCAATACGTGGGACGACATCGCCGCCACACTCAACACGCCCAGTGAGCAACTGCCCCAACGCATTGAAAAGATTCAAGCGCAGCTGCGCGAGCAGGAAAAAACGATCGCCGACCTGCGCCGCAAACTCGCTGCGGCTCAGGTGAGCGAACTCGCTGCGCGTGTGGTTGACGTGGACGGTATTCCGGTGCTCGCGACTCAAGTGGACGCTCCCACTATCGAATATATGCGCGACCTTGCCGACCGTCTGCGCGAAAAGATTCCCTCAGCGGTCATTGTGTTGGGGGCAATCGTCAACGAAAAGCCTGTCATTCTGACGACGATCAGCAAAGACCTGGTGGAACGCGAAAACCTGCACGCCGGGCAGCTGGTGAAAGCCCTGGGGACATACATTGGGGGTGGCGGTGGTGGCCGCCCAACCATGGCACAAGCGGGTGGTCGCTTCGCGGAGAAACTCAGCGAAGCCCTTGCCAATGTACCGGAAGAGATTCGCAAACATCGTGGCTGACCAAGAAGATCTGCGGCGCATCAAAGCCGCCACTCCACACAACACGCACTCCAACCGCCGCGCGCTGCTCGACTTTGGTTCGAGCGGCGCGCGTGCACTGTTGGTCTCCTCGACACCAGAAGGAACGTTGGTGCTGGGGCACGGCACTGCCCTCGGCAATGCCGCTCTTCTGGCGGAAGGCACACCACCTTCCGCCGAAAGCGTATCCAGACTTGCCGACCAGGCGCTCACCACCGCCGAACACCACGCCAACAGCCTCACCCACCAAACCATCGTTGCCGACTACGGGCAAACGATCGTCAGTGGGGTATGGCTCAAAGGAAACCTTTTCGTCCAAAAACAGACACGGAGTGCCCCCGCCACTTTCTTCGACACCGCGGAATTGCATCCGCTCATTACGCGTCTCCACGCTAAAATCAACGCCTACGCACGCACCGAAAGCATGAAAACACAGGTACGCTACGCAATCTTCGACGCCGAGATCGTCGGGCTTCTGCTCGACCTGCTCCCCGTCCAGCGACTGGGCGGGCGCACAGGCACAACTGTGGTCCTCGCGCTGACCGCCTGGATCTGGCCATCCACCGGCCTCGACACACTCGAAGAAATCCTGGCCCGCGCCGGACTGGAACTGGAAGCGGTGAAAGCCGCGCCACACGTTGTTGCTGCGCAGCAACCTTTTTCCGACACAGTGCTTGTGGACATCGGCGTGCAGCATACCGACGTTGCCCTGGTGGAACAACGGCGCGTGACCGCCTTCTCCACGTTCCCCATCGGGTTGAAACAGATTGCCACCACAATGAAATGGCCTCGCCCGCTGCCGCCACGCGCCGCCTGGGCAGCATTCGACCGCTACATGCACGGCTTCGGTTCGCCAGAAGGCCGCGCCGCCATCGAGCATGCCTTGCCACAGGCTCTCATCCCGTGGCTCAACGCCTTCCAAGACGCATTGCGCGCCATCGCGGGCAAAGAACCCCTCCCCTCGCGTGTTTGGTTGTATGGCGGCGGTGCACGCTTACCAGCCCTTCTGCACACCTTACAGGCCCGCATATGGCCGCACACTATTTTCGAAGGAACTCCTATCTTCGACGTGCTCAAACCAGCACGTTTACGCCATCTGCACGATATTTACGGCCTGCTGACAGGCCCCGAATGGGTGAACCTGGCAGCACTTGCCGCCAGCCTGACGCATGAAACCGAAAGCGTCGAAGCCACTGTGCTGGAGTTGTTTTGGCAAGAAAGCAAGAGTCGCCAAAATACCTAGGCTCGCCATACAAAACAGACAGATTGGTTTTCAGGACTGCATATGCGCCCAGAACAGATACAGGCACCCGTTGCCCACAAAAAAACAAAAAGCGAACAAATCATCCACCTACAAGGGGATGAGGATTTCCACGGTGTGCGCAGCCTGCTGGCGCGTGTACAGGCGGAACGCGTCATCCTGGATGTTCCCCGCGCACATCCTGCCTTCAAAAACGAAGTGCGCCTGAAAGTGCTGGCACGTCAGGCCTATGAAAATGGTTTCGAGCTCGCTATCGCTACCCGCGACCCCGACATTCGTGATCGCGCCAAAGCCATCCACCTGGCGGCCTTCCGCTCCGTCGAAGCCGCCCAAAAAGCCGATCGCTGGGTTCGTCCCACGTTCGATGCACTCTCCAACGAACACGCTCCCATGTTCAGCACCGAATGGCTGACCGGCCATCGCGCCATCGAAGCCCGTCGCGAGCAAATGGGGGCGCCCGCCAACTGGGCAGACCGGTTCGTGCTGATTGGATTGGTATTGGGGCTCCTGATTGTCTTCGCCTCGGGGGCTTTATTCCTTGTGCCCAGCGCCCAAATCACGCTCGTGCCTGAACAATCCCTACTCACCGTCCCCTTCGAGGCGACCGCCGACACCGACGCCGAAGGTCCCGTGCGCAGCCGTATGGTGGTGCCCGCGGAACGCTTTTCCATCATCGTGGAAGGTACAGGGCAAATCGCCACCACAGGTCGCCGTGATGTGCCCGATGCCAAAGCACGTGGCGAAGTAACACTGGTCAACCTGCTGCCGCAAGATGTGAATGTGCCGCGCGGCACGATTGTGCGCACCAGCGCCGCAGTTCCCGTGCGCTTCCAAATCACGGAAGATGTCGTCGTACCTGCCAATGGGCAAATCACGGTTCCTATCGAGGCACTCAATCCCGGCCTGACGGGGAACGTTGGCGCCCTGCTCATCAACCAGGTGGAAGGGCCGCTTGCGTCGGCATTGCGCGTGTTCAACACGAACCCCACCAGTGGCGGCACCGTCAAACAGGTTGCGGTCGTCACCGTAGCAGACAAAGATCAGCTGCGTGAACAGGTGGTGCAGCGCCTGACGCAGGAGGGAGCCAGCGAAATTACCAAACAGGTACCCGAAGGCTATCTGCTCATCCCCAACACCCTTACCTTCGATGCCATCACCGAATCGTTCGACCATCTGGTGGACGAACAAGCCGACGTCTTGTCGCTGCTCTACCGCCTACGTGTGGAAGGGCTGATTGTGCGCCAGGAAGATGTGGAATTCCTGGCACGCCCCATCCTGCGCGAAAACGTCCCCGACGACCGCGAATTGCTGGCGGAAGGTTTTGCCGTGCGTCTCGTCGAGGGCGAGCGCCTTTCAAGCGATCAGGCTCGCTTTACTGCCGAGGTCGAAGGGTTTACGGCCGCCCGCATCGACGGCAATCTGGTACGCGACCTGGTACGCGGACTACCTGTGGCAGAAGCCGAGGAAGTTTTGAAGAACCGACTTCCGCTTACCGCTGACCCGGGTATCGACGTCAGTCCGGCAGGGTGGGGGCGCATGCCGTATCTGCCACTGCGCATCTATGTCCGCGTGGCCGCACTTCCACCACAACAGGGACAAACGCCATGAACGTCGAGATGGTGCTGGCGATCGACTACGGTAAACGGCGCGTGGGCGTTGCTGCTGGGGTGGGCATGGCACCACGTCCGGTGGGCGTGTTGCCACACGGTTCGCTCGATTCACTGATCGAACGCATCTTGCATCTGGCTCGCAGCGAAGGCGCCGACAAAATCATCGTCGGGCTCCCATTGAACGCTGACGGAAGCGAAGGTGAACAGGCTGCCCAAAGCCGCGCATTTGCCGAAGCACTGGCAGCACAAACGGATATCCCCGTCTTCCTGTGGGATGAACGCTACACAAGCCAGGACGCCCAGCAGCAAATGATTGCTGCCGGCACAACGCAAAAGGCCCGCCGCGAAAAACTGGACGCCGTCGCCGCCGCCGTCATGCTGGAACATTACTTTGCTCGCCAGGGAACGGGCGCGGAACGGGTTCTTCCCAAGTCCACAGAGACGGAGCAGAGAGAAGAGTCATGAGCAACGAAGAACGTTTGACGCATATTCGGCAACGCTTGCAAGAGATTCAACAACAACTGGCGACATTGGCCAAAGCCGCAGCAGAATTGCGTCACAGCACCAACACGAACGACCAACACTTGCGCGAAATCGAAGCACAAATTGCCACCCTGCGTCGCGAGCGCGATGCACTGCAAGATGAAGAACTGGCACTGCGTCGCGCAGCACGTGGCCGCCGCACGCCCCCTACCACGCCAATGCCAGCGACACCGTCTCCGCACACCCCCCAGAAGCGGAGAAGCCTGGTGCGTGCCATTCTGGGCATGGGCCTTGTTGTGGGGGCAGTCGTCGTGTTGGGGGCGGTGCTCTTGCTCGTCTTCACCCAAATTCTCGTGCCGCCGCCCAGTACCGTCGAAGGCGTGCTGACCGAAGAAGAACTTGCGGCCGCCGAAAACCAGCCCCAATCCCTCGAACAACGCCTGGTCGGGCTCTACCTGGCACTCAATCGCGACAAAATCACACAGCGCCCCAGCAATGACGATTCAACCGTCGTCTTCACCATCGAACCTGGTGAAACCGCGCTGACCATCGCGCAGCGCCTGGAAGATGAGGGGTTGGTTACCGATGCCACCCTGTTCCGCCGCCTGCTGGTGTACCGTGGTGCCGACCAGAAACTGGCGGCGGGTACATACCAGCTGCGCCGCAACATGACCATGGATGAACTCATTCAGGCATTGCAACAAGGGCGTGTGGAAGAAGTCGTTGTCACCATCCCCGAAGGGTGGCGGCGAGAGCAAATCGCCGAATTCCTGGACGCCAAAGAACTTGTGCCTGCGGCTGAATACCTTGCGGCGACAGCCAGTGTCGAGCCGTACCGCACCATGTTCGATTTCCTGGCCGATGCCCCGCCCGATGCGCCCCTGGAAGGCTTTCTCTTCCCCGACACGTACCGCGTGATACCGGACGAAACGACGGCGCACTCTTTCGTCGAAATGCAGTTGCGCACCTTTGGAGAACGCCTTTCGCCAGAGTTGCGTGCCGCCATTGCCGAAAAAGGCTTGACGATTTACGAGGCGGTCACACTGGCCAGTATCGTGGAGCGTGAAGCCGTGGTGGACGAAGAACGCCCGCTCATTGCCAGTGTTTTCGAGAACCGTTGGCGCGATGGTACCCTGCTCAATGCCGACCCCACTGTGCAGTATGCGCTTGGCTATCAGGAAGAGACACAAACCTGGTGGAAGACGCCGCTCTATCTGGATGACCTTGAAATCGATTCGCCCTACAACACGTACAAGTATCCAGGCCTTCCACCAACGCCGATTTGCAATCCAGGATTGGCAGCACTGCGTGCAGTGGCGACTGCCCCCAGCACGAACTACTACTATTTTGTCGCACGGGGAGATGGCACACACGTCTTTGCCGAAACGTTGGAAGAACACCAGCAAAACGTCGAGCGCTACCGTCGCTAAGCCAACGAGTGGGGACCATACAAACAGCCCGCGCGAAATGCGCGGGCTGTTGCCTGTTTGGCCCTCGACGGATGCCTAGCGTACCACGAATGGCAAGAAGGTACGCCGCATGACTGCCAGTGCCTTTTCGATCAACACACTGGCCCCCGATGGATTGACAACCTTCAAATCGTAGGTACCACTCGGCAGTGGGGCGAATTCGGCATCGAGGCGGTTGGCGCTTATGTAAACCACCTTCGTTGCCGTCATAGGTGTGTTCGTCGCATCGAGGAGCAGAACCTGTACGCCCGGCAAGAAACCATTCCCACTGATCGCGAGTGTAACCGTTATCCCCGGATTGATCATGGTGGGGGCAACATTCGTCACTGTCAGCACCTGACTGCTGGATACCAGATCAGCAGACATGCTCCACACTGTGCGTGTAAACATGGGGTCTTGCGTAATTTGCACCGTGTGCAATCCACTGGTCAATTCGACTCGCAAAGTTGTCGTAATCGTATTGAGTGCCATACGTGAAAAGCGCGTCACGGCATCGGGCAACGAAATCGAAGCCGACCCTTGCGTCGTGACAAGCGTCAAGTCGTAGAGCCCATCGACTGGCGCATCGAACTGCATTTGCGAAGGCATTCCATTCTGGTCGGCAACACCAGCAAAGGTAGCGGGCGTCACGGGGACATCCGAAACTTCGATGTGATACATCAACGGCTGTGCATTGCCGCTATCAGCACGGATATGCACCAGTTGCAACCCATCGGTGATCGGGAATGTCTGCCAGATGGTTTCCCCGCCGTAGAGTGCCTGGCTTTGGTACAACACCGTCGTGCCATCAGCGGCATATACTGTCACATAGGCCTTGTCCGTCAACGCGCCATCCACCGTCATGCGAACATTCGTCGGACTTCCACTGAGCACATACAGAGGAATCCATTCCTCCGTAAAGGCGTTGCCACTTCCGCCAATGCCACCTCCTTCTGCCATCCAAGGCAGCGTATCAGCGGATGTCCTGCCTCTGCGAATCGCAACCGACCACTCCGTTGTCGCCTGGTTGGGATCTTGCCAGAGTTCCAGCGTATGCGTTCCCGCGGCCACATACGCCTGGAACGAGGTGAGCGAATCGGTAATGGTTTTTTGGATGTACATTTCGTCCAGGTAAACCTGGTACCGTCCAGCCGTCGCCGACAAGTCGAAGGTGTACAAGCCACTTTCTGGGAACGTAAGCCGAATCACCGAATGCCCTTCATGCAAACGATTCGTCGAACCATAGGTGCGCCCGCTCCATGTGTAGGCCGTCGATGGCACCCCATCCATCGTCACCGTGTACGTCAACCCCGTGCTGTTCCCCTCAGCCGCCTTCACCACCAGCGTATTCAGGCCAGCAGTGAGCTGCGTCGTCGCCCAGTTGATTTCACCGCCATAGATGGATGTCGATGTGTAAACGGGCGTTGCCCCATTCCACAATACGAATTGCAACGCATCCCCAGCGTCGCCCTCGACAGCAAAGCGGATATTGACATCGCTTCCGGCTGCAACGAAGATGGGGATACGTTCTTCGGTAAAGTTACCCGCCCCACCGATTTGCGTGCCGCTCTCCGTCCAGGAAAGTGTATCCATACCACCAACGAATGTGACCGCAACGCGCCATGTGCTCAATGGTTGCGCCGTTTGTTGTTCGATGCGAAACGTGTGGACACCAGCTTCCAAATAGTAGACCGTATCGCTTGGCGATGGTGCTGCACCAGCAGGCACGTGCTTCTGCACATAGGTATCGTCAACCAAAAATCGATACGCACCTTGGGGGGCTTCCAACGTGAACGCGTACAACCCACTTTGGGGAATGTTGACACGAATGTACGATTGGACTCCGTCATTCTGTGCAGCCCCTTCCCACACGGTCATCCCGTTGGCAAACGAAGGAATCACATCTTCGACCCATACGTCCAGTGTGTAATTGAGCGCAACAGCGGTGTTGTTTTGCAACACCAATGTGCCGCCGTTGGTGAGTGTGAGCGACCGCCACGCCGTTTCTCCACTCTGCACCGACCAAATATCACCTACGACGACAAGATCAAGTGCATCATCGTTGCCCCCACCCCAGACACGCAAGCGGGCGTTTGCGGGCGTGCTGATATAGGTTGGGAACGTGAGCGATTGACCTGGCTGAATGACACCAGCACTCGACAACACCAAATCGCCAGGATTCGCAGCTTGCACACGAATATGCGCGGGAAACACAACAAGAACGCCAACTACCAAGAACATGAGGAACGCGACGAGCAGAGAGGCACGGTAGAGTCGTTGCATAGGGGTTCTCCTTTTCTTCATCGATACATCGATCGGAAACCACCGAGAATCTTCTGGAGATGTCGTCAGCATGACCAGTATAAAAGAATGAACCACATATTTCAAGAAACATCTGTGCTATTCTTCACAGGACAAAAGTCCTACTTCGATGCAAAACACCCCACCACATGATATGGTGGGGTGTTGCCAACGAAGGGTGTTGTATGCGATTTACAGGCGGCTGAACAATAGTGCTTTCTTCACTTCGGCAATCGCCTCGGTAATCTTGATTTCGCGCGGGCAGGCATTCGTGCAGTTGTAGACCGTGCGACAGCGCCAGACCCCATCGGGTTCGTTGAGAATCTCCAAGCGCTGCGCCGCTGCTTTGTCACGGCTATCGAAGATGAAGCGATGCGCCTGCACAATGGCGGCCGGCCCCACATATTCGCCACGTGCCCAGAACGAGGGGCACGAGGTGGTGCAGCAAGCGCACAAGATACACTTGGTCGTATCGTCGAAGCGTTCGCGTTCTTCGGGCGACTGCAAGCGTTCACGTGGCGGTGGTGGTTCATCATTGACAAAATAGGGCATGACCGAGCGGTATTGTGCCATAAAGGGCTCCATATCCACCACCAGGTCTTTGATGACAGGCAAGCCCAAAATGGGTTCAACCGTCACCACTGGCGCCACATCACGCAACAGCACCTTGCAGGCCAGGCGATTCACGCCATTGATGCGCATAGCATCCGAACCGCAGATGCCGTGCCCGCAGGAGCGTCGCAGCGTCAGGGTGCCATCGATGTGCCACTTCACATAGTGGAGCGCATCGAGCACGCGGTCGGTGGGGCCCATCTCCACCTCGTACTCGCCCCACCACGGTTCTTCGTCCTTTTCGGGGTTGAAGCGCTTGATGCGCAGTTCGATCTTGAGCGTTTCTGCCATAGTTCACTCCTCGCAGGCTAGTACACGCGCGGTTTCGGTTCGAACTTCGTAATCGTCACAGGCTTGTAGTCGAAGCGGTACGAGCCATCCTCTTCACGGTAGATGAGGGTATGTTTCAACCAGTTCTCATCGTCGCGCTCGGGGTAATCTTCGCGCGAGTGCGCCCCACGGCTTTCGGTGCGGTTGAGTGCCGAAAGCGCGGTCACTTCCGCCAGATCAAGCAGGTTGTACAGTTCGATGGCTTCCAGCAAATCCTGGTTGAAACGTTTGCCTTTGTCCTGAATGGAAATATGGCGGGCGCGTTCTTTCAGCACCTTCAATTTTTCGACGGCGTCGGTCAGCAATTCTTCCGTGCGGAAGACCCCCACATTGTCCATCATCAACTTCTGCATTTCGGCGCGAATGGTGGCCACGTTTTCGTCGCCGTCGCTGGTCCGCACACGTTCCACCAATTCGCGCGTGGGGTCGTCGGCGTTGTCGGGAATGGGTTGGAGCTCGATCTCATTGGCGAATGCCGCCGCGTGAATCCCGGCGCGACGCCCAAAGACCACAAGGTCGAGCAGCGAGTTCGTTCCCAGGCGGTTGGCCCCATGCACCGAAACACATGCGACTTCGCCAGCGGCATACAAGCCATAGAGCGGGGTATTGTTCGCGTCTACGATGACACGCCCATCCACGTCGGTGGGAATACCACCCATAGCGTAGTGTGCCGTTGGCTGCACGGGCATAGGCTGTTCAGCGGGATCGATCCCCAGGTAGGTGCGGCAGAAGTCGGCAATATCGGGAAGTTTCTTTTCGATGCGTTCACGTCCAAGGTGTGTGGCATCGAGATAGACGTAATCCTTGCCATCGATACCACGCCCTTCGCGAATTTCCATGTAAATCGCACGCGAGACCACGTCGCGGCTGGCAAGGTCTTTCAACGTAGGCGCGTAGCGTTCCATGAACCGTTCGCCCAGGTTGTTGCGCAGCACCCCACCTTCACCACGCACACCTTCGGTAATCAAAATCCCCATCTTCCAGATGCCGGTGGGATGGAACTGGAAGAATTCCATATCTTCGAGCGGCACACCATGGCGCAAGACAATCGCCGCCCCGTCGCCTGTCAGGGTGAACGCATTACTCGTCACCGACCAGCACTTGCCCCACCCCCCAGTCGCCAGAATGACCGCTTTGGCGTGGAAGGTATGAATCTCACCCGTATCGATTTCGTAGGCCACAGCACCTTTGCAGACACCATCTTCGATGATGAGGTCCAGCACCTGGAACTCATCGAAGAAATTGACATTGTGCTTGATGCACTGCTGATAGAGTGTCTGCAAAATCATGTGGCCAGTGCGGTCGGCTGCGTGGCAAGCGCGACGCACCGGTGCTTCACCATAGTTGCGCGTGTGGCCACCAAAGGGGCGTTGCGCAATCTTGCCTTCCGGCGTGCGGTCGAAAGGCAACCCCATGTGCTCCAATTCGATGACCACATCGATCGCCTCACGGCACATAATCTCAATGGCATCCTGGTCACCAAGGTAGTCCGACCCCTTGACGGTATCGTAGGCATGCCATTCCCAGTGGTCTTCTTCATGGTTGCCCAACGCCGCGCTGATTCCCCCCTGCGCTGCACCGGTGTGCGAGCGGGTTGGGTAGAGTTTGCTCAGCACAGCCGTATTCGCTGACTTGGAGGCATACAACGCTGCCATCAATCCGGCGCCACCAGCCCCAATCACGAGCACATCGTATTGAAATTTCGACATAAGAGTTCTCCTCCTAGGCGTTCTCGGTCAGACCCGGAACGTGACGATGACATACGTGCCCATCACCATCAATGCAAAATAGAGTAGATAGAGTAAGAGCTTCAACGTGACGCGCACACCACCACGGAAGTAATCATCGATGATGTAGCGCATACCGTTCGTCCCATGCGTGAAGGCAAAGAAGAGCAAAAACGTATCGTAGATACGCCAGAAGGGGTTTTCCCATCGTTCGGCAATCAACGCGAAATCGATATTGGTCACCCCAACCACAAAGTGCATGTAGAACAGGTGCCCAAGTGCGATCACGAGTAGGATGATGCCACTGACACGCATGAACAACCAGGCGAACAACTCGAAGTTGCTCGACCGTTCCATGCGTTGCTCGGCCGTGCGGACGGAGGTCAATGCTTCGAACATGTGCGCCTCCTTAGGACCCCAAAATTTCCATCAGAATGGCAATCGCCGAAGGAACGAAGACAGCGAGGAAAATGACCGTTTGAATCCAGACACCTTGGCGCTGATAACGCCACAAGGACGGCCAAAAGTCCATGATGGTGACGCGGATTCCATTGAACGCGTGGAAGAGCAACCCAAAGAAGAGGAAGATATGCCCCACACGTGCCCACGGTTGGTGATAGAGGAAGATGAGTTCATTGAACACCTCTTCACCAAAGACCATCAAGAAAATGTCGAAGATATGCAGTGCCAGAAACAGGAACACCCCGATACCTGTCAGGCGGTGCAACAGCCAAGTCCACTGGCCTTCACGCCCCCGGTACCGCAGGCCTTCCTTCACCAGCACCTGAAGGCCACCTTGTACCATGTACTTCCTCCTTTGGAGTCTGTTGTAAGCGGATATGGCGAATGCGTGCGCCATTATACGAACATTCGGAAAGTGCCACAAGATGCAAATACCAGATCGCCCATTTTTTGACCGATCTGGTCAAGAATTTGTGCATTCTTTCACGTTTGGCGTTCTTGCACTTCGCCATACAATGCAACAGGTTCTTGCATACGAGCCACAAATACAAGTGCCATTCGACACATTTCAACGGCGTCAACGAACCATGCCTGAACGCAAACGCTTTGCCTGGCTTCGCGGGTGTGCCTACTGGACAATCGGAATGACCATTCCCTTTTACTGCGCAGCGATTTTGTTTTTGCAGTGGGATGAATGGTTTTCGCCCCTCTTTTTGCGGCTGGCACCCCGCCTGCTGGATCTGTTGCTGACACCGGCAGGGCTCATTACCGTCGCTGTGCTTTTACTGATTCTGCTCACAGAGCCGCTCCATGGTGGTGTCTCCACAAGTGCACAGGTTGGTTTGCAACTTTTCGACCCCCTTGGGTGCCTGTTGACGTTGCTTGTACTGATACTCGTTGTTGTGATTCTCATCGCTCTCGTATAGGTCATCCTTTCAGCGGCACACCAGCTATTGCCAATTTCCGCTGAATGAAAGCCATCAGGCGAGGGCGCACGTCTGCACCACGCCCATACTCAGCCTTGGCAACCACAAGCAATTCAGCGCTTTCACCCAGGGTGGTCTCTTCGGCAATGACACGCCACGGTTCCAACAACGCGGGCAATGCCTGAAACGCTTCTTCGGCAGATGCCTCAAGCGCAGTGATGGCTGCTTCGAGATGCGTGCTGGATACCCGCACCCGCACCGATGCATTGGAAAATTGCCCACGGCTAAAATTACGAACGATGCGAATTTCACTGTTGGGAATCACGTATTGTTCGCCCAACCGCCCACGAATCCAAGTGGTGCGCACATTCACTTGCTCGATGACGCCTTCGATTCCCACCACTTCCACTTTTTCTCCCACGGCAAACGTGTCCTCGAACAAAAAGCTCACCCCTGCCATGAAGTCGCTGATGAGGGGGCGTGCACTCAATCCAAATGCGGCGCTGAAAAGACCAATCCCCCACACCAGCGTGTCCGCGCTCACGAACTGAGCCAGCGAGGCAATCGTGGCAGCGACAAATGCCACCAGAGAGATGAGGCTCGCAATCAGTTCCTCAAGTGTATCCAGGCGTTGTGGGCGTGCATAGGGGTGCAGACGGCGCATACGGGCAACGCGACCAGCCAGCCGTCGCGAGAGCCGCGAGACCCCCCAGGCGACCACATAGAAAATGAAGATGGCTAAGATATCGTTGCGTGTGATGGCATCGAGGGTATCCACAGGCATGCGGTGCTCCTTCTGGCTGTGTTGGCATCAACAGTGAGATATCACACATTTTGCCAAACAAAGGGTGCCACAGCAATAGGCACCTTGCGATTGTCTTGTCTTTTGGCAAAAAAAGCCGGGTGCGGCTCGAAAGCCATCACCCGGCCAGGAAAACAGTGCCTCCTCAGGCTGCGAGGCCAAGCATAGCCAACAAGGCACCAATCACTGCGAGGGCAATGAACTGCAGTACCCATGCCACCACGATTGTGATGATGGCTGGTGTCGATTCCAGGTTCATAGAAGCACGCACAGCCAGATAGGTCAGGTAAACTTGGTAAAGGAGAACAGCCAGGAAGAGCGGCAGTGCCAGACAGTTGAGCACAGGAATGCTGGAAACCACACCGGTGATGGCAAGCAGGGGGGCCGTGTAGAGCGCAAGCGTGTAGAAGACTTCATCCTCGGTTCCAGTCCCACCCTGCTGTTTCCCGATAAGATGGACAAGGTAGGCAAAGATGTAGAAACCAGCAACAGGGGTCACGAACCCTCCAATCAAAGCGCCAATGACGCTCATCATGGAAGCATCCGTCAATAAGGCTAAAAGCAACTGTAGCAACGCCCCAGCAACGGCCGCCACACCAGCCGCGACAAATACATATTGCAGGGCATCTTGCTTGGTGCCGTTCTTTTCCACTTCTTCGAAGGTTTCGATACTTGGGGCGGTCAGAACACGGCGGCTTTCGTCCAGCATCACGGGAATTGGACGACTCATGGATGCACCTCCTGTGCAAGTATGCAGGTTGACGGGCAACGCACCAAAAATGGGGGGCAAAAGTGTCTGTGTGCAGGTTGATTGTATCAAATGAATTGCGTGATTGCAACCACGTTGCTTCCCAATGTTCAAAACGAACCTGGACGCATGAAACCAACCAAGAATCTTTGCGTGCCTTGCCCTTGGCACACCACTTGCGTGTGATATAATCCGCGCTGTTCTCGTGAGTAGGAGGGAGGTATGCGGACAGTGCAAGTCAACCTGGACGACCGTGTTGAAATGCGCAAGCCACATCCATGCGGCGGCCGCACCTGGCGTGTTGTGCGTGTGGGTGCGGATATTGGCATGGTTTGTGAAACATGCGGGCGCCGTGTACTCATTCCGCGAGACGTGTTCAACAAACGTGTCAAACGCCTTCTTCCCCCACAAAGCGATACCACCGACAGGGGCATGTCGTGAGCCACGACGAACAGCATATGCCCCAATCGTATCGTGCATTGCTTCGACTGCCTACGTTCCGCACGTTGTGGATCAGCCAGACCCTTTCGCAAACAGCGAAGAATGGCATCCATTTCGTGCAAGTGGTCATGATCGATCGTCTTACCCATTCCAGCAGCCATGTTGGTATCATGATTCTGGCGTTTACTATCCCGGCCGTCATTTTCAGCGCGATTTCAGGCATTGTGGTGGACCGATTTTCGCGCAAGCGCATTATGGTGTGGAGCAATGCACTGCGCATCCTGACGGCGCTGAGTTATGTGTTCGCACTTGCTTTTCTGCATGGCCGCTGGCTTCTGCTTTGGATTTACACCATCACGTTCCTCTCGTCAGCATTGGGACAATTTTTTGGCCCCGCCCTGGCCGCGGTGATCCCTCAGCATGTGCCCAAACGGGCTTTGCTGCTTGCCAATTCGCTCTTCAATATCACGTTGATTGCAACGCAGATTTTTGGGTTGCTGGTTGTCTTCCCACTAGTCATCAAAATTGGGCAGGGGCTTTTTGGTATCGATGGCGGTTTGAAACTGGCGTTTCTGGTCATCGCCCTGATGTACACAATCGCCACCTGGCTGTTGAGCACACTTCCCCACGACCAACCGCCACGCGTGGTGGGAGGACCTTCTCCCTGGCGCAAGACGGTGCGCGATTTTCGCGAAGGATGGGCATACATTCGGCGACTCCCCGTATTGTGGGTACCGCTCATCAACCTCACCCTGACTGCGCTCACCATCATGATTATGGCGCTGCTGGCACCAGGCTTTGCAGCCCGTGTGCTCCACGTGAACCAGGAAGATGCCGTCTACATTTTCGCGCCTGCGGGAGTTGGGCTCTTTTTGGGAACGGTGTTCATTGGTCGATACGGAGGGCGCTGGCGACGTGAAACGATTTCAAACGCGGGGCTTGTCCTCATTGGGGTAGCGATGGGGGCTTTGGGAATCGTGGGATGGCAAGCTGCCTCGGCACGTCGTCTCATGCTGCTGCTCACCAGCGCCATCTCGTTCTTCCTGGGGGGTGGGTTTGCCATGGTGGGCATTCCTTCACAAACGATGTTGCAAGAACGCACGACGCCCCACATACGTGGGCGTGTATTTGCCGCGCAATTCATGGCAGCCAACATCGTGGGGATGCCGCCAATGCTCCTTGCCGGGTGGCTGGCCGACCGCTTTGGCATTCCCACCGTGGCAGTCCTGATGGGGCTGTTCACACTGGTGGTTGCTACCATCACTGTCGCATTGGCACACCGCTATCGCGCTGCACCAGCAAGTTCGAGAGGTTTGCCAGAAACGAGCCTGCCTCCCCGCGCATCTGGCGTGCGCAGTGAAGATGTGGGGTGGTATCCCCACGCAACACAGTACACGCCAAAGGAGCACCCACGACAATGAAGCGCTTTCTCTTTTTGATGACGGATACAGGTGGCGGCCACCGTGCCGCTGCGGAAGCGTTGACAGCCGCATTGGAACAAATGACTCCCCCTGGAACGATTGCATGCCGTATCGTTGATTTTATGAAAGAAACCACCCGCGCCCCATTCGCCCGCGCTGGCGACCTGTACGGCCCTGTAGTCAATTATGCGCCATGGCTTTGGGGGCTTTCATTCTATGCCACCTACCCCAGACCACTACGCCGTTTGGGAACGTGGTATATCGAGCGAGTGCATGGAGGCGGTTTGGCGCGAATTCTACGCGAAGAGCGTCCCGATGTGGTTGTCAGCGTACACGGGCTGGCAACCACAGCTGTAGCCCGTGTCTTGCGCCGTGTTGCGCCCCAAACGCCCTTCGTGGTAGTGGTGACCGATTTGTCTATTGCGCACCCCTTCTGGTTCTGCCCCGACGCCACCGCCTACTACGTTCCCAGCCGCGACGTTGCCGAACGTGCACAACGGCATGGCGTACCCGCCGAGCGTATCACCATTGCCGGACAACCCATTCACCCCCGCTTTCGCGAACCCCAAGGCAACCAGGCCGCCCTCAAACGGGCGTTCGGCCTCCCCCCTGAACGCCCACTGGTGCTCATCATGGGGGGTGGGGAAGGGACAGGCCCCATCCGCGCCCAGGCCGAAACCATTGCCCAAAGCGGCCTGCCACTCAGCATGATGGTGATATGCGGGCGAAACAAGCGGCTCTACCAACGATTATCGACACGCAAGTGGGCAATTCCTACGATTGTGTGTGGTTTCGTGCGCGATATACCGGCCCGCATGGCCGCAGCAGATGTTCTTGTGACCAAAGCCGGTCCCGGCACGATTGCCGAAGCGCTCACGGCCGGGCGCCCGTTGTTGATTGGGAAGTATATCCCTGGGCAAGAAGCGGGGAATGTTTCGTGGGTGGTGGATGGCGGGGCAGCCTTCTATACCCCCAACCCCCATGATGTGGTGGTGGCATTGCAACGTTTGTTCGACGCCCAGGGACGCCCCACACCCCACTATGCCGAAATGGCTGCGAACGCCCGACGCATGGCACAACCCGACGCGGCGCTGACCATCGCACGTGGCCTGCTCAACCTGGCGGGGAAGATGTCCCCACCTAGGCCATCGGTGGTAGCGGTATAAGACGCACCAGTTCTTCAACCAGCGCCTCTTCCTCGGGCATCGGCGTCGTATCAAGTGCCGACAAATGGCTGTCCAGTGGCTCCCCCCGCATGGCACGCAGTGTCAATTCGACACTTTCAGCCAGTGCCGGTGGGTTATACCCTCCTTCCAGCACGGCGACGATCGGCACGCCCAGTTCGTCCGCATAGCGAGTGGTTTCGCGTGCGAGCCAGCCAAAGCCCGCTGTGGAGAGCCGCATTCCGCCAAGCGGGTCAGTCTCGTGGGCATCATACCCGGCAGAGATGAGAAGCGCATCGGGACGAAATGCCCGCAAAGCAGGCACCAGCAAGCGTTCCCAGACGAGCATGTACACGGCGTCCCGCATCCCTGCTGGCAGCGGCACATTCAATGTGAAGCCTTCCCCAGCCCCCGAGCCTCGTTCGCGCCAATGCCCGGTACCCGGATAAAACGGGTACTGATGCACAGAGAAGAAAAAGATGCTGGCATCGGCATAGAAAATCTCTTGTGTCCCGTTGCCGTGGTGAACGTCCCAGTCAACGATGAAGATACGTTCCAGGCCGTTTCGCTGTGCGTGGCGTGCAGCAATGGCAATGTTGTTGAACAGACAGAAGCCCATCGCCCTATTTCGCGTGGCATGGTGCCCTGGCGGACGAACCAGTGCCATAGCGCGACGTGTTTCACCAGCGGCAACCGCTTCGACCGCGGCACATGCGGCACCGGCCGCGCGGCATGCCGCATCGAACGACGCATGGTTGACATAGGTGTCAGGATCGAAGGAGACAAGACGCTGTGTCGCAGCCGCACGCAAGGCCGCCTGCTCAACCTGCATCAGATGACGGTGGCTATGGACAGCGGTGATTTGGTCCTCGGTCGCATCAGGTGGTTGACGCCAATGCAGACACGCCGCCACCCCGACGTCTTCCAAGTGGCGACGAATGGTCCGCAAGCGTTCGGGCTGCTCAGGGTGATGGGGTGCCGCATGCTCCAAAAAAAGATCATCATACCAGACCGACACAGGTTGCATGGCGATTCTCCCTGCTTCCATCCTGTTCAATGGCAGCGTGTTGGCAGGCTGGCAAGCCTGTTCTACAATTTGGGACCAGGTAGCCCAACAGTTTGTTTTGGTATTTCTACACGCCTTTGCCAGGTGGAGCAAAAAGATGCAAATCGAACGCGTTTCTCCCAACGAAGCGGTTGGGCATATTTTGATGCACAGTGTCGTGGATGCCGAAGGGCGCAAAGCAATCAAAAAAGGGACACGACTGACGCCAGATCATGCCGCGCGGTTGCGTGACCTGGGGGTGAGTGCAGTAGAAGTGGCTATCCTTGCGCCCAACGACGTGCATGAAGACATAGCCGCCGAGCGACTGGCCGCGGCGCTGGCGACTCCCACAATCACCATGACACGCGGTGTGGGTGGGCGCGTCAACTTGCAAACGCGCATCCTGGGGGTCTTGCGTATTGAACCAGCCCGCTTACTTGCGTTGAATGCCATGCACGGTATCACGCTGGCCACACGCCCCAACTACACGGTCGTCGCACCAGAACGGGGGCGTCAGCAAATCGCCACGCTGAAAATCATTCCTTACGCGATCCCTCGAGAGTTGCTGGAAGCGGCTGAGCGACTGGCACGCACTCCCCCCCGCATTTTGGATGTGCATCCTTTGCCAATGTGGCGGGTGGCCTTGCTCATCAGTGGCGACCCTGCGGCGCATGCTCGTTTGCGCCAGCAATTCGAACCCCCAACCGCGACACGTGTGCAGCGTTTGGGCAGCCAACTGGCCACGGTTGTGTGTGTACCACACACCGAGCAAGCCATTGCCGAAGCCGCAGCGACATTGCTTGCCACACATGACGCACTCATTACTGCCGGGCAAACCAGCATCATGGACACGGACGATGTGCCGCTCCGGGCGCTCCGAGCCGTGGGGGCAGAGGTTGCCGTGCATGGCGCACCGGTTGAGCCGGGGAATTTGCTGGCATTGGCCTACTGGCAGGGGAAACCGATTCTTTGCGCACCTGGATGCGCCAAAAGCCTTTCCTACAACGTCGTGGACTTGGTGCTGCCTCGTCTCTTCATTGGCGAAAAATTGGGGCCACGTGAGATTGCCGCATTGGGCATGGGAGGCTTGTTACGGGGGACATCTGCCGAGAGACAGCCACCCGTTACCTGAGGGGCTCGCAAGCCCCCACCACGTTGCCCTCACGCGTATCTCCGCCTCAATACAGTACTACGAGCTTGGTGAACGTCATGCAAAATTCAAGAATGAGCAAAATGCTGAAAAAGAGCATGACCCGCTCACTCCCCAACCGGGTATTGAGCCAGGGGCCAATGCGCGCTCCGAACAGCACACCGGGGAGCACCATCAACCAAAGAGCGAGTGGCAATGTGCCGAACAAAAAGAGCGCGACGACGAAAGGTAAGATCGACGTCAATCCCATGATGACAATGCTCGTGACGGTAGCATGTTGCACATGGGAACGGTACAGCCAGGTAAGCGCCACAAAAATCAGTACATCTATCCCCACCCCAATGTAGCCAGTGAGGAGCCCGCCCGCCACACCAATCAAAAAGAGGATTGGAATCATCCAGCCCTGTAGGCGAAAGGGGCTTTGATTGGTGTGCAAATCCTTGCGGGCGCTCCAAATGATGTAGAGCGCCAGACAAAATCCAAACGTGCTAAAGAGCAACCGTACCGCACGCGCAGATGTGAGCGGAAACACGAAAAGCGCCAGCACCACACCGATCCAGCCGCCAAGCACCACCAACGCCACCGCCGGCTTGAGAATAGCATCAGGTGCTTTGCGCGACCAGTTGTAGGTGCCGAAAATGCCCATGCCGAAGGTTTGGGTGGCTACGGAAAACGCCACCGCATTGACAGGGGCAACGCCGAGTAGCACCAGCGTTGGAAAGAAGACGATGCCACCCCCTGCGGGTGTAGACATGGCAACTGTTGCCGCAACGATGCCTAAGAAGGGCATAAACCAGACACTGACCAACTCACCAGGGCTGACACGCCCCAATGCTAGAAAAGCAACAATCATGAGCACGATACCGGCCAATGCAACAAGTTCAAAGCGGTACGCAAGCGCACCACGTGAAAGGCGGGTGTGAAGAGACAAAGTCGTGACATTCGTAGACATAGGGATGTACCTCGAAAATTTGGCTGAAAAAAGGACCAGCGTTGAAACAAGCATCAAAAGTATAAACGGTCGAACAGACGCAGGTCAAGGGGGGCAGAAAAAATCGATGGTTTTATTTGAATTTAGAAAAGGAACAAGTAGGCGGATTTGCCTATATGTGTACCCGCTAAAAGTTTCATCGTGCGCATAAAAAACGCGGCCAGGGAAATCCCTCGCCGCGCAGGATGTGAGGTGGTAGTGCGTCTCAGGCGTTCACAGGTGCTTCTTGCGGTTGCTTCACCGCTTCCAGCGCGATTTCGATCTCGACAGTTTCACCAACCAGCCAGCCACCCGTTTCCAGTGCCACGTTCCAGCTCAGCCCGAAGTCCTTGCGGTTGATTTTGGTTGTCGCCACAAAGCCCAGGCGTTCATTGCCCCACGGGTCCTTGTATGGACCAGCCACTTCAACATCAAGCGCCACTTCACGGGTCACATTCTTGATGGTGAGATCGCCAATCACACGATAGTGTGTATCGTCCACGCGCTCGATGCGCTTCGACTTGAAGATCATTTCCGGATAGTTTTCAGCATCGAAGAAATCCGGTGAACGCAAGTGGGTATCGCGGTCTTCCACGCCTGTGTCAATGCTTGCGACCTTGATATGCGCTTCAACATAGGATTGCTCTGGAGTGGTCTCGTTCAAATCCAGGCGTACATCGTACTCTTTGAACGAACCGCGCACCTTGCTCATCATCATGTGGCGCACAGCAAATTCAATGTGCGAGTGTGTTTTGTCAACAATCCAGCCCATGTTTCACCTCCGTGTGTAAAAATTCGAAAAACGATCCTTCGATGTCTAGTATAGCGATGCGTGTCCTTTCAGGTGTCCATGCAGACATCCTTTTCGGTGTCCTACATTTGCAGCATGCCAGGGACAGCGTACCATATACAGAGAGCATGAGGAGGAAATCGGTCACCAATGACGCCCATTCAACACTGGCATACATTACCTGAACCGGCTTTGCGCGAACTGATTGATCATGCCATCTACGGCATCACGTACGGCGTAGGAGCCGGGACGATGTTGGCGGATGCCATTCGGCCATTCCTGGAATTGGAAGCGCCGTCTCATATCTCCCCCGAAGATCTGGCCCGGTTGTATCGCATTTTGCTGGAAGAAGTTGTACCGACGTATCAACAATTGCGTATTTTCGATCCATATCACCGCCTACGCGCAACCATCAACGCCATTGGGCGTTCGCTTGCAGCAGCGAGCCAAGGGGTTCTCGATGGAGAGTACCCTTTGATCGTCGAAGCGCTTGCTGATTTGGTGGTCAACGCATGGGTGCTCAACGAGCCGGGCCTTATCGAAGGGGTCCTCGAAACGCTTTCGCCGTATACACGCATGGCAGTTCTAGAAACCGCCGAAAGCGCCATGCTCAAAAACTCTTTCGAAACGCCATGAAGAATCTGTATCACGCAAAAACGGGACGCTTGCAGGCGTCCCGTTTCGTTGTGTGTGATATCGATCAGGCCGTCAAAGGGGGGCGGAACTTGTAGCCATACACAATCAAGCCACGCTCGCCATCTTCACGGATTTTGCGCACCACCATCTCAACAGGCATGCCGATATATACCTCATCAGGGTTGACGTCGGTCAATTGCGCGGTGATACGCACGCCTTCTTCCAGATCGATCAGCGCCACCACATACGGCACATATGCTTCGAAGCCTTCGGGCGATTGATAGACAACTGAATAACTGTACACGGTACCGCGCCCAGAAAACGTGTACGGTTCCATGTCGCGGCTACGGCATACACGGCAAATAGGGCGCGGGGGAAAAGCCAGTGTACCGCAGCGAGTGCAGCGGCTTCCTTCCAGTTTATAGCGCTGGTTGTGTAATCGCCAATGGCGCGGAATATCCATCTCCGTCCTCCTTTACTTGCGTTCCAAACGTTCCAAAATCGTCGTCACCACCGTGGCTCCACTTCCACCAATATTTTGCGCCATAGCATAGTCCACATCGTCCACTTGCAACGCTTCGGGAGCCTCACCACGCAGCTGCAAAGTCGCTTCCACGACCTGATAGATGCCAGTCGCACCAACGGGGTGACCACGCCCCTTCAAACCGCCGAACGTGGCAATGGGGATACGTCCATCGCGGCGAATTTCACCCTCGTTGGCCAGCCGCACAGCCGTGCCTGGTTCTGCAAAGCCGCTGGCCTCGAGCGAAAGCGCCGCCATGATGCTAAACGCATCGTGGACCTCGAAGAGACGCACCTGCTCTGGCGTGATGCCAGCCGTGCGATATGCCTTGCGGGCACTGCATTCGACACCACGCAACCAAAGCGGGTTGGCGCGATTGTCGAGGGCAATGGTATCGGTTGCCACTTCACAGGCAGCAATGCGGATCGGCTTGTCACTAAAATCGAATGCCATATCGGTGGGCATGATCACCACAGCCGCTGCCCCATCGGCAATCGGGCTGGAATCGAGCAAATTGATGGGGCTGGCAATCATTTTAGCGTTGGCATATTGTTCGCGGGTCATCCGATTGCGGAACATGGCATTGGGGTTGTGGGCTGCGTTGGCATGAGCGTTGAGAGTGAACGCTGCAAAATCGTCCTTGTCAACCCCATATTCGTACATGTAACGCTGCATGAGCAAGGCGTTGATAGCCACAAACGAAAGCCCCATTTCAGCCTCGTAGTCTCCATCAGAGGCCATAGCGAGCGCGTTGGTGGTACATCCACTTGTCATTTCGGTCAGTTTTTCGACACCGACTGCAATGGCAATATTCACCGCCCCGGATTGCACGGCCAGAATAGCCTGCCGCAATGTCGCGGCTGCCGAGCCACATGCGGCCTCCACCTTGACAGCTTCGATGCCTTCCAGCCCGACATAGTCAGCAATCAACGCACCAAGATGTTCTTGCCCACTCAATTTGCCGCTCAGCATATTGCCCACGTACAGCGCATCGGCGCGTTCAATGTGCGCATCTGCCATCGCATCGAGAACAGCCTCAACAGCCAGATCGCGCACGCCTTTATCCCAATGTTCTCGCACAGGGGTCTGTCCAATGCCTACAATCGCTACATCACGCATGATGCCCTCCTTCCTCAATGCACCTTCACTTTTTTGCGCCAGCGCAAGTACGTGGCGTAGTCAACCGCCTGGCGGCGTTCGATATAGGCGCGTGTACGTGGCGCACGGTCGCGCACTTCCTCGATGCGATCCGTGACGATGAAACTCATGGCATCGCTACCGGCCCCCGAACCGAAACTGACAATGAGTAAACGGTCGCCAGGTTTGGCTTCATCCAAGGCAGCTGTAAAGCCCAAAGGGGAAGCCCCGGCATAGGTGTTGCCGATGACAGGTGCAAGTAAACCAGCGTGAATTTGTTCACGCGTGAAGCCCAGTTTTCTTGCCGCACGCTGAGGGAACTTGCTATTAGGTTGATGGAAAACCACAGCCGCAAAATCTTCAGATTTGAGCCCTAATTCATCCATGAGAGCCTGAGCAGCGCTCAACACATGGTGAAAATAGGCTGGCTCCCCTGTAAAACGATTGCCATGCTCAGGATATTTTTGGTAGGCACGGCGGAAGAAGTCAGGTGTGTCCGTCACATAGCTCACCGAGCCTTCGAGTACCGCAATGGCCTCTTCCGCAGGCCCAAAAATGTACGCCGCACCACCAGCAGCCGCTGTGTATTCCAAGGCGTCACCTGGGCGCCCTTGGGCGGTATCCATTCCGATGGCCATGGCGTACTCCGCCATACCACTCCCCACAAACCCGATTGCCGCCTGCATCGCTTCGGTCCCTGCCTTGCACGCGAACTCGAAATCCGCTGCATTGGTGTACGGGGCAATACCAAGCGCCTGCGCCACAATCGTACTGGTTGGCTTCACCGCATAGGGGTGCGATTCGGAACCTACCCAAACCGCACGAATCACCTCTGGTGCAATCCCGGCACGGCGCAGCGCGTTTTGTGCGGCCTCGATAGCCATCGTGACTGTATCTTCATCCGGACCGGGTACGCTTTTGCTTTCGACAGGCAGTGTGGCATTTTGGCCCCCTCGCCACACGTCGGCAATCGCTTCCGCCGCCAGGCGATAACGGGGCACATAGGCACCGTAGCCCACAATGCCAACATCGCGATTGGGCTTGAGTTTTCTAGTCATCGTCTCATCCTCCTTCATACAGGGCATACAAAAGCCCGGCCTGGCCGGGCAAACCATCACTTATGAACGAGTATAGCAAAGTGTTGCTTTCAAAAACTACCGCTCCACTGAATTGGAGAGGTTTTGATAGTGATACATTTCACAGGTAACCCTCATGGGTTATCCGTTTAAATGCAGAAAGTGGGAGAACGTGCTCTTCTTCGCAAGCATTGTGGCAAAAAAAGCCGGGGAGCACCGATCTCCCCGACCATTGAACGTGTGTGCAAGATCTGTTTCGTGGCGATTATTGGTCCCACGAAAACTTACGCACAAATGCGGGCATACGCTTGACCGCTTCAATCGTCATCACGCGATCGCCGGCATAGCTATCAAACCAGGCGCTATCGTCCATAGGCGCGCTGAGTAACCAGGGGCAAAACGCGAAGAGGTAATCGGGCAAAGGCTCGCCATTGCTCAGAATACCCGTTTGGAACCAACGGAAGACTTCCACGTGGTAATCCCGGTGCATGTTGGCATCGATGGGGGGGAAATTGGCATCCTGGTCGTTGCCAATGCGCCAGCCACCTTCTCCCACAATGATCGGCGGTACAACCCCATAGCGATCCTGGAACTGCTGGGCGAAAAAGCGCCACCCCAGCACACTATGGATGTCCAAATCGTATTCCGGGGGATGATTGTTGCCATACGAATGCGCCACGAAGAAGAAGCGTCCTAAGACCTGCTCTCCCCCGCGGCGCTCCAATTCGTCCAGTGCCCGGTCGAGCCATTCCTGGTTGATAAATTGCCAACCAACAAACCCACCTGCATTGTACACTTCCTCGGTGGCATCCATCAGGTTGTCGATGAAATCATCCCACTCTGGTTTGCCCCCACGCTCATACCATTCCTGGTCGAGACTCGGCTCGTTGTACAGCTGGAAGTAGGGAGGCAACCCATACTGTTGCACGATTTGTACATCACGCGCCCAACCTCCATGGTAGGCTTCATACGGTCGCAACATTTTGCGCCAGACGGGGACAATCCCCGCAGCAGCAAACTTGGGGGCCGCCATGTGCAAAATATTTTCATCAGCATAGAGCACCAATGCCCAACGCATTTTCATTGCCTGCAAGCGTGCAATATCGCGGTCTATTTCTTCCGGCGATGGATACTGATTCCGCGAGAGGTGGATACACATGCCATTATCATTGACTGGCCGTGGCCATTCAGGCAATGTCAGCGCCGGCAAATCCGTGCGTAACAGAAGCCTCTCGGGAGTCGGCGTTGGTTTTGGCCGCCGTGTGGGTGTTGGTTCCAGAGGGGCATTGGCGGTATGTGTCGCTTCGGTATTTACCAATGGCAAATAGATCTCTTCTGCACCTTCTGCCATGATCGGTACAGGCGTGGCCGTGGCCATCGGAGATGGCGTTATCGTCGGCACGGGCGTAATCGTTGGGCGCAGCGGCGAAGGCTCACCTGTCGTTTCTGCCAGTTCCAATGGTGTCTCGGTTGTCGGCCTCGCGACCGCCTGACAAGCACTGGCCGCCAATGTCAATGTGGTGAGAACAAGCAACGTTCCGATAAAGCGCATAAAAATTCAACCCTCTGTGTTGTGTTGGCTTGCACATCGACGCAAATTGTGATGAGAAGCTCTTGTTTCTCCAAATACGGACCATCCACGCCAACGACATCATTTGATTTTTGCAACCAAAAACACACGTGCATGTTTCACCTTGTTTGCTTCCTCTGTCTCTTTTGGGTGCTCCTTGTTTTGAAAATGCCTTCCGCCTGTGAATTGTTGACATTGCTACTCAACTATGATACGATTTAGCTGCTTGTTTTGTGGACTTTTTCACATACTTGGTGTGCGAAACCAGAGAGGCATTGGCCAATGAAAAACCACATTGTCGAACTCGTAGAAGTATCCAAATCATTCGACGCGGATGGCCCGGCCGCGGTCAACAATCTGACGCTGAACGTCTACGAAGGCGAAGTATTGGCGCTGTTAGGGCCAAGCGGTTGCGGCAAAACAACCACACTCCGCCTGATTGCTGGGTTCGAACAACCCGATATGGGCATTATCCGCGTGGGCGAACGCATTGTGGCAGGACCTGGCCGCTGGGTGCCACCCGAGAAGCGTGGTATTGGCATTGTCTTTCAAGAATATGCGCTTTTCCCACACATGACCGTTGCTGACAACGTGGCATTTGGGTTGCACCGCCTGCCCCGCGCCAAGCGTGAACAACGCGTGCGCAACGTGCTCGAGCTGGTCGGGCTGGGGAAATACGCCACACGCTACCCACATGAACTGAGTGGAGGGCAACAGCAGCGCGTTGCACTGGCACGAGCCCTGGCGCCTCAACCAGTTGTGGTGCTGTTGGATGAACCGTTCAGCAACCTGGATGCTGACTTACGCCAATATATGCGTCACGAGGTCAAACGTATTTTGCGCGAGTGGGGCAGCACGGCGATTTTCGTGACGCATGACCAGGAAGAAGCACTTTCCGTAGGCGACCGTGTCGCCGTCCTCAATGCTGGCCGCCTCGAACAAGTCGGCACACCAGAATACGTGTTCCATCATCCAGCCACACGGTTCGTGGCCGATTTCCTCGGCCTGGCGGACTTTTTACCAGCACGCTCAACTCAGGATGGGCTGGAAACCGAGATTGGTTTTGTGCGCCAAGCCGTCCCAGGGGAACTGGGGCGAGAATTAGACGTGATGATTCGCCCCCATGATGTGCATTTGCGTCTTTCCCCAACAGGGCATGGTGTGATCGTCGGGCGTCAATTCCACGGCGATTGTTATTTGTACGCTGTCCGTCTGCCATCCGGACGATTGGTCCACAGCGAGCAAGACCATACTGTCGAATACCCTGTTGGAACACGTGTGGATGTTCTGATCGATGCCGGGCATGCCCTGACCTGTTTCGAAGGGGACCGGGCGATTCTCTGCCCTCAGGAGTGCGAGCTCCCTGCACTCCATGCTGCACCTTCTCAGGCATTGCCCATGCCTGTACCAGCCAAAGCCCATCCTTCGCATTGAGAGCGCTATCAAAACAGAACAAAAGCGGAGCCCGCAACGGCTCCGCTTTTTTGAATGCGTATCGCGTGCGCTTACGCTTCTTCTCCGCCTGAACGCTGTGCCAATTCACCATCGAGCATGAGCAAAGCGGCACGGTCATCACCAGCCATTGCCAAACGATCGACAATACGCCCAACAGTATCTTCCTCCTCCACTTGCTCTTCGATGAACCAGTCGAGGTGCTTCATCGTGGCATAGTCTTCATGCTCGGCAGCGAGCTTGTAAAGGGCGTGGATGGCTTCGGTCACATGCTGTTCGTGCGCGAGCGCCTGCTTGAAGATATCCAACGGGCTCCCAAACTCTTCGGGTGGCGCTGCAATGGCCTTCAACTCGACCGGTGCACCACGTTCGAGCATGTACTTGATGATACGCATGGCATGCCCATATTCCTCTTCGCTCTGGGCATACATCCAACCGGCAAACCCATCCAGGCTTTGGGCTTCGAAATGTGCCGCCATCGCCAAATAAAGATACGAGGCGTAAAACTCGCGGTTGATCTGCTCGTTCAAGGCATCTTGGATGGCTTCCTGCATGGTGATCCTCCCATATCGTTGGTTGTCAGGATGGCTGAATGAATATGGTAGTCAATATCATATGGAGAGCAAAGTGGAACAAAACTGGTGATTCCCCAGATCGCTGTAAACAAGCGAAAAAAGTGGCACAAGCCACACAGGACGCGCTGAGAGCATGTTGGCGCCCATTCGCCCATTCACCCGTCTGTTTCCAGACCGACGGCGCCAGCGCAGCAAGGGAGACAAACGCACCCAGCACGACCTCGAGCGGCACGCACGCCTGACGTTCAAGGAACGACGTACCTGGCAGGTGCGTCGCTCCTCAGGCCCGGCAGCCCCGCCCTGCTCCTGCCACCAGCGTGTCGGCGGCCAAAGACCCCCTCGTGAGCCCTCACGCGCGAGAAGCGGCCAACACCAGCACGGCATAAGCCCAGCGTTCCAATCCCGTTCTCCCCGCCCCACGGTCATCAGCAACGGCGTGACGGTGTGGCACCCGAAACCAGGACGCGCTGAGAGCATCTTGGCGTCCATTCACCCGTCTGTTTCCAGACCGACGGCGCCAGCGCAGCGAGGGATACAAACGCACCC
>WFOS01000033.1 GCA_015487975.1 Ardenticatena sp. | reverse complement strand
GGTATGGGATGGGACGTCGTCTGGGACGGGGGTGCCCTTCATGGCGACGGGGAATCTGACGGTCGATGCGGGTGCCGTACTGACGGTGACGGCAGGGAGCGAAGTGCGCTTCGTACAGGCGACGTCGTTGTATGTGCAGGGGACGCTGATCGCGGAAGGGACGGCAACAGCGCCGATCACCTTCACGAACGCGGTGACGGATGTAGCGCAACCAGGGGTCTGGTATGGCGTGCGGTTTACGGCCGGTGCTCGAGGACGGTTGGCGTATTGTGCGATCGATTCGGCAGGGTACGGCGGTTGGGCTGCGTTGGATGTCTCTCGCTCTGACGTGGAAGTACGGAACTGCCGCATCCACGACAACCAGGATGAAGGAGTTTCCATCCAAGATACCTCGCCACTGCTGCAACGGAACGTCATTGCTTTCAACAGCGTTGGCTTGCGTGCTCGAAATGCCACGCCGACGTTGCAGGGGAATGTCTTCTACCGCAACGGCATCGGCGTTCAGAATGACACACCAACTGTGCTCGTCGATGCGCGCTACAATGCCTGGGGGCACCCTTCTGGCCCTTACCATCCAACGGCCAATATCGCTGGATTGGGTGACCCGGTTAGCGATGGCGTGCTCTTCGAGCCATGGAATCGCTTTGCTGGCCTTCAAGCCCCAGACAACGAGCCGCCGCAAGCTGGAATCGTCGTACCAGCGATGGATGGCTTCACGTTCGACACACTGCCTATTCGGTTCCAGGTGCGTCTCACCGATACCGATACCATGACGGAGACACTCTTCGTGCGGGCTGAAATCTGGCAAGGCGCCACTCGGATCGCCGTCTTCGACCAGTTGAGCGGGCAGGGCGCTACTGGATGGGATCTGGCGAATTACTTGGAAACGGGTGAGCCGGTTACGGCCACACTCGCGCTCACACGCTCACTTCCAACGGGCACCTACACGCTGCGTGTGATGCCCTACGATCACTTCGATGCTGGTCTGCCTGCCGAGCGTACCTTCCAGGTTGACATCACCACGTGGGGCGTCGCCAGCGTCGAGCCTGCGACGCTGTTGGCGACACCCAACCAGACCCAGACGCTCACCATCCATGGGGCTGGTTTCCAGAATGACGTGCAGGTCTGGTTCGAGATGCGCTTGATCTCCGAAACAGTGCGTCTCCAACCGGCAGCCGTGCGCGTCGTTTCGGCGGATCTCATCGAGGTGGATGTCAACCTCGAGAACCGCAGTGGCCCATGGGATGTGGTGATCTCCCAAGGTGGCGAGGAACGGCGCACTCGCATCACCGTCGTGCCCTACCTGCCGGTCATGGCACTGGATTACGAGCGGAGCTTCGCCTTCACGCCTGGCCGCTGGTGGACCCATCGCCTGCTCGTGCGTAATGTCGGGTCGGCGGCTGGTGTGGCCATCGTTGCACTGCGGCCACCTACCGGCACCCTGGTTGTGGGAACGACGGCCAATGCCACCTACTTGGGCCGCTTCGCAAGTCCGTACGGCAACGTCCATTTCGTAGCCGTAGAGGTTGCGCCTGGTGAACGGCAGGATGTGGGCGTCACGTACCAACTCCCCTGGTCGGCCGTCGGTGGGGCGAACGCTCTCGATCTGGGCGATCCCATCGACTTTGGTTACTACTTGCTCGGGCAGCCGATCGTGGACGTGTGGGATGACATCCAAGCCATCGCACAGGAAGGCAACGACGGCGATCCAGAAGCGTATCTAGATGATTTGCTGACGCTTTCGCTATGGGCCAGTGGCTATCAGACGGGATGGGTGCTCGATACCTTCCGGGCTCTGCCCGACGATGCGAGTTCCGACGAGTATCTGATGCAGGTAGGGAGTCAGTATCCCTACGTGGCCGATGTACTCGCTGTCGGCATTTACAACGAACTGTACGATGCTATCGAGACGCAGACCGATGCGTTGGGGATGACACGCGCCTCGAACGCTGCCGCTCCCGATATGGCCTACGCGACGGCTGGCATCATCCCCAATGTCGTTCGGAGCGTGCGCGAGTGGATCTATTTCCAAACAGGTGGTGATGTGGCGGGCGTTATCAGGAGGACGTTCAGTGGGGAAGAGACATGGGAGACGATTCGTTCGGGGAGTGCTGCTGTCTTCCTCTTGGGTGAAATCGAAGGATTCGTCGAAGGAGTGGTTGGAGGCGTTGTAGGGACGGTGACGTTTGGCATGGTGAACCTCGATCTAGATGTGAATTTAGGTTCCAAGTGGCTGGCTCAGCAGCTTTGTCTCCCATCCGATCTCGTCAAAGCGGCGCGGTTCACGGGGAGTGTGCTCTCGATACCGGTGGGGAGCAAGGTCGAGGCGTTTGCTGCCAAAGGCGCTGGCAAGATGGTTGTGATGGGCACTCAGAAGGTCAGCCAGGCGTTTCGGCTCCCCCAGAGGACCCAGGCGAAGATGGGCAAAGTCATGCTGGCATACAACCGGACGGACGAGCCAGCCAAGTTCTCGGTGGTCTACAAAGCTGACAACGCCAGGCCACAGGAGTTGGTTCAGTTCGTCGTGGACAAGGACGGGAACGTTCGGTATGGCACGCTCGTGACCCTCAGGACGAAGCGGGGGGATGTGCAGGTGCACCTCTTCAACGACGCCCAGAAGCTGGTGGTCAATGGGCGTGACCTGACCAAGGTCTACGACAATATCAAAACGGTCAAAGAGACGGCCGAGGATATCTCGGGGCGATTCGACAAGTACTTTGGCAAGGTAGAACCCAAACGGACAGGGGATGGGCGATGCGATGAGCGCCTGCGCGGGGCGTTCGACCCCAACGAGATCAAGAGTGCCCCCGAGGCCGACTTCGTGCCGCCCGAGCAGGCGCTTGACGTGACCGTCTACTTCGAGAACCTGCCCACGGCGACCGATCCGGCGGAGCGTGTGGAGATTACGATGACACTGCCGCCTGCTCTCGATCTCGATACCATTCAAGTGACCGGGAGCAGCCACCAGATGCAGCCATCCCTCGATCGGGATACCGGCACATTGCGCTTCATCTTCGATGGCATCAACCTGCCACCGAATCAAAATCCGCCTGAGGGCGAAGGTTGGGTGCGCTTCTCCATCGAGCCTCGCACCGACCTGCCCAGTGGCACGCAGATCCCGCTCCAAGCCGACATTGTCTTCTGGGCTTTCGGCGCGCCCAATCCGCCTATCCGCACCAACACCATTACGTACACGATCGATTCGGGCACGCCCAATGTGACACTGCAAAGCATCCAGGCAGATGGCAAGGACGTGGTGTTGACCGTGAACGCGCAAGATGAGACAAATGGCTCCGGCGTTGCAGCACTGACGGTGGAGTACTCGCGCGACGGCGTGACCTGGTTCCTTGGAGAAGGGGTGACGCTCGAACCACCTCAACATTCCGTGACGCGTACCGTGCGCTTCCGCCCCACAGCAGGTGGCGACCTCTCGGTGCGCGTGTGGGTTGAAGACGCTGTCGGCCACTCGTCGTCGGAAAGCCTGTCTTCCGCGGTGCAAGTGCCATACGTCGTCCACTTGCCCTTCATCCTGCGTTGAACCGATGCCCCACGAGGGGGAGTAGGCGAAGGCGCTTCCCCTCGTGGGGAGCCAATGTTTCGGTCGTCTGCGCTATGCCCCTGTGTTGAGATGAACAGGATCACACGGGGCCACGGGGGAGACGAATGCTGGCCTCGGCCTCGGATTGTCCAAGTGTTTCACAAGATCTCTCGAAGCATGACTTTGTCATAATCCGTTGGTACGAATACAGGTAGAGATGTGTCTGGGGCAAAGGTGGCCGTATAGCGCGCATACCGCCGGGCCATCTCGGCTTCTTCAGTGGGAAACGCACGCAGGTGTTCTCGCGCGAAGGGGCGCAACACTCTCTGCATCTCGTACCGGTGAGGGGAAAGCTGGCGCAGAAGGGACTTGTCGGCCAGCGTTGTCAACATGGCCTCGGAAACGCCGGCGACTTCGCGTGCCGCATGGACTGTGAAACGACCTGTGAAGATGGCCAGCCGTCGGAGGGCTTGTTGTTGCTCGGGTGAGAGCAGGTGCCAGGAAGACTCGAAGGCCGCCCACAGGCTACGATGATGCGCTTCGACATCCGTGAATGGCGTGGTAAGGACGTGTGCGTGATGCTCGAGACGGTTGGCGATCTCGTGGCAGGAAAAGCGATCCGACCAAGCAGCCGCCAACTCGATCCCCAGCGGCAAACCTTCGACCAGGCGGCAAATGCGAGCGATGTCCTGGGCCTCTCTACGGGGGGCGAAATCCCACTGCCGCTGTTGTGCCCGTGCAACGAAAAGGCGCCCGGCTGGGGAAGCAAGCACGTCGTCCCCGACTTCTGAACACTGCAGTCCTTCCAGTCGCAAAATCCATTCCCATTGCAGATGAAGCGGTTCCCGCGAGGTGATGAGCACTTTGACACCTGGGGCCCGATACAACAAGGCTTTCAGAATTTGGGTAACGTCCCGGCGATCTTGTTCGCAGGCTGCCAGGAGCCCCGCTATATCGTCGAGGAGCAAAAGCATTTCACGCCCGCTGAGGAACCGAAAGACTTGTTCGAGGGGGGGGTGACGGCATAGGCCACCGCCCCCGAGTTGGCTTGCAAGGACATCGAGCAGGCGCTCCGGTGAGCGCTCACCAGTGAGCGGAACGAAGCAGACGCCGTGGAGAAAAGCAAAGGAGTGTCTGGTAGCGGCTTCGAGCGCCAATCGGGTCTTGCCCACACCTGGTGGTCCCACCACTGTGATCAGGCGCACTCGGGGATCGGTCAATTGCTTGCCCAGCCAGGCCATCTCTCGCTCCCGCCCGACAAAGGGAGTTGGAAAGATTGGCAGGGAGTTCGACAGCATGTGGCAAGGGGGGCGGCAAAGACGACGGTACAGGTGCTGGGTACGTTCATCCGGCTCGACCCCGAATTCCTCAGCCAGGATACGACGGCAAGTTTCATATTGGGCCAGTGCGGCACTTCGCTGTCCAAGTCGGGCCAGAATGTCTATGATCTGGCGATGGGCTTCTTCCCGCCAGGGCTCCAATTCGATTTGGCGCTGTGCATAGCGTCGAGCCATTTCGAGATGCCCTCGATGACGGTGGTATTCGGCCAACCAGAAGAGGGCGAGCATTGCGAATGCGTGCCACCGTTCGCGGCGTAGTGTCATCCATTCCGAAAAGTCTGGGCACTCTTTCAAGCAGAAGCCTTCCAGGAAATCTCCCCGATACAGCTCGACGGCTTTGGTCAGATGTTCCATACAGGTCGTGCAAGATTCGATAGCTTCGTGGGAGTGGTGTTGGACGGTCAGGGCTAGCGTCTCGAAGGCAAGGGCATCGACCCAAAGTACATCTGGCCGACATTGCACCATATCGCGGGTCATTTCGAAGAAGAGCGAGTGCGATTGTTCGTCACCCAAGGCTTCCCGCAAGCGGTGCAAGGAGAGGCGCAAGTTGCGGCGGGCAACCTGGTCGGACATGTCCGGCCACAACAGGCCTGCCAACTCGTCACGACGGCGAGGGCGATCATGCTCGATAGCGAGATAAACCAGCAGGGCGCGTACTTTGTCGGAGCGGAAGTTCGTGACAGGCTTGCCTTGCCGTGTGACATGAAAAGGGCCCAGCACGTGCAGAGCAAGATCCTTCACTTGTTGACTGGCTTTCCTCGTCTGCATACGAACAGACATGACATTCCAATCGAGAGAAAAAGGGCTCCTGGCATCTCCTCGTGTGGGCGTCATGTACGATGGATGTTTCCCTACTAAACGTCGGCATGCATGTTTTCTTTCGCGAACGGTTCTCTCTTCCAGAGAACAGGCATCCTATTGTGTCATGTCTGGCGTTCGCGGGAGTAGCCTGCTCGGAAGCGTTTTTTCACAAGGCTTATTCTCGGGCAGCGAACGATGAAAATGGCCCCCATACTGTCTCGCAGCAGAGTTTTCGGTGCCATACGCCCTGGAAACATTTTGGAAACGCTTACCTTTTAGAATGGAAGTACCACTGCCAGCAGGGAGCCAACAGGGATCTCGCCGAGGGAATCACAGTGAATAGCAAATAGCGAGTCTGCATGTGCTGTCTCCTTCCTGTTGCGTATTGTACGGCGTGCAAAGCGAGGGTAGGTGAACTTGGCGGGTGTCATTGGAAAACCCGTTGCGTGGCGAATGCGACGCCTTCCCCGATCGGTAGACGTCGTTCGCCTTTTTGGAGAATGCGATTGGCACAGAAGGAGCCTTGCGAGGAGATGCGGCGCGCAGGGAGACAGAAAGGAGGATCTGATGAGACGTATCGTTCGAGTGCCGGGTCTTGTGTTGGTGTGTCTACTCTGGTTTTCGATCATCATTGGAGCGGGCATGCAGCGAGTACCAAATATTCCTGTTGTGCAAGCCAACCTGCATCTTTTCAACCAATCAGGAGGTGGCTCGCTCGCCTTGGATGGTGATGGCGACTATGTAGAAATCCCTTTCGCTGCCGAACTCAACTATCTGAATGCGATGACCATCGAGGCATGGGTGAAGCGAACAGCCACACGGTGCGAAACAGTCGTCGGCAATGGTTGGCTCACATCCTACTGGTTGGGATTCTGCAATGCGCCTATCCGCTTCTACCATGGGAGCACCCAATACGTAGATGGAAGCGTGGCGATTCCCGCAGGAACATGGACACACATCGCCGTCACATATGATGGCAAGACACGCCGTTACTACGTGAATGGCCAACTGGACCTGGAAACCTCGCAGAACAGTGGTCCCATTGCGCCAGCACAAGATGCGCTCTACATTGGTGCTGATCGAGATGGCGGTTGTACAGACCCACAGTTGTGCGGCTTTCAGGGCCTCATCGACGAAGTGCGCATCTGGAACATCGTACGCACGCAGGCAGAAATCCAGGCCGATATGTACCAGGCTCTCGATCAGGCACGGCCTGGTTTGGTTGCTGTGTGGCATTTCGATGGTGATGCACAAGATGCTGTTGGAAAGAACCATGGTATCGTGCGTGGAAACGCAACTTTCTCGACAGAAAGTTTCCCTGGGGGGCCAGCCACGCCAACGCCTACGGCAACCAACACCCCCACCCCCACAAGCACGCCCACACCGACAGCAACGCCCACGCCAACCCCTCCACCGTTGGATCCCCAGGTGGAAGCGTTGCGTCAACTTGAGCATGAGTCCCTGCAACCGCCCTTCGCCCGTTTCGAGGATGGCCTTCCCGTCTTCGTAGGCGCCCTGGTGCCCATTTCCGACAACCTTCCGAATGACCCGCGGGTGCAGGCCCTGGACTTCCTGGAGCGCTACCGCGCTCTCTACCGCCTCTCCAGCCCTTCCTCTGAGCTCTACCTACGCCGTATCACCCGGGATGCCAAGGGGGGGTACCATCTCTTCTTCGGCCAGCAACAGAACGGTATCCCCGTCTTTGCTGCCGAACTGGCCGTACACCTGGAAGGGGGGTACGTGACCAGCACCAACGGCCGCTACCTGTCTGAGATCCCCTGGTTCCCACCTCCAGCGAAACGCGCCGAACAGGCCCAAGCCATTGCTCTGAACAGCATCTCGGGGAAAGATTTGGAACCCATTGGAGAGCCTCGGTTGATGTACTTCAATCAGGCCATCTTTTCCGGAGAGCAGGCCAAAACCCATCTGGCCTGGCGAGTGCGCGTGCGCGGCCTCCGCGATACCGACAGTATCGGTACGTCATGGACGGTTTTCGTGGATGCCCACGACGGCCAAGTACTCTTCCTCCTGGAAGACGT
The DNA here is from genome assembly GCA_015487975.1 of Ardenticatena sp. Lineage (GTDB taxonomy): Bacteria > Chloroflexota > Anaerolineae > Ardenticatenales > Ardenticatenaceae > Ardenticatena. The sequence continues at coordinate 4,645 of WFOS01000033.1, read as the reverse complement.
GCCTACCGGTGACCGTCCGGGCGAAGACTTCGACATCGAGACGGCGAACAACACAACCTCCAGGTCGTGCTGGAACCTGCCCTGGGAAACAGCCGACGATGAATGGTTCGACGAAGATGGCGTGACCGGCGGCAGTCCAGATGCCGATGGGTGGAATGCTTTCGCCTTCGCCCACGAGACGTATCACTACTTTTATGACACCTTCGGTCGTCGTTCCTGGGACGATGATGGTGAACAGGTAGAGGTCATGGTCCATGTGGGAACCAACTGGCGAAATGCCATCTATCTCCCTGGTTGTGATCACCTCCAGTTTGGCGACAACATGGTCACCCGGGATATCTTTGCTCACGAATTCACCCACGCTGTCACGAGCTGGACGAGCGGCCTGGTGTACCAGAACCAGCCGGGCGCGCTGGACGAGAGTTACTCTGATATTTTTGGTGCGTTGATGGACGACGATGATTGGACTATGGGTGAAGGTTCAGCATTGGGGGCTATTCGTGACCTAAGCAACCCACCAGCATTTGGCGATCCCGATCACATGAGTTCGGCCATTAGTGGCGATGGTCAGGGGATACGACCACCATGTATCAGTACCTGCAACATCTCCAATGACTGGGGTGGTGTCCACACCAACAGCGGCATCCCCAACAAAGTGTTCTACCTCATCGTCGAAGGCGACACCCACAACGGCATTACTGTGCGTGGCATCGGGCGCTGGAAGGCAGAGCGCCTCTACTACGACGTGCTCACCACACGCCTCACCCGCAATAGCCAGTTCATGGACGCTCGCGACGCTACTGTGGAGCAAGCCCGCGCCTACGTCCGTGATGGGCGCTACGGCTTTACCACGGCTGACGTGTGCGATGTCATCAACGCCTTTGCTTCCGTAGGACTGGGCGACGCCGACAGGGATTGTGACGGCACGCCCGATCCCACAGATACCGATGACGACAACGACCGCATCCTCGACAGTGACGACAACTGTGATGGTGTGCCTAATCCCTCGCAACTAGACACCGATGGCGACGGCATGGGGGATGCCTGCGACCCGGACGATGACAACGACGGTGTGCTCGACGAAGATGACAACTGCCCGCTGACGTACAACCCGAACCAATCTGACGATGATGGGGATGGCATTGGTGATGTGTGCGACGATGACGACGGCGACGGCGTGGTGAACCCCAAGGACAACTGCCGTTACGTCCCGAACCGTGATCAGACGGACACCGATGGAGATCTCCTGGGAGACACCTGTGACTCCGACGACGACAACGATGGCTTCTCTGATGAAACGGACAACTGCCCGCTGACATACAACCCGGACCAGACCGATACCGATGGAGATGGCGTTGGTGATGCGTGCGATCTCTGTCGTGAGGTGGCCGATCCGACCAACGCAGACACGGACGACGATGGAATCGGCGATGCGTGCGATCCCGATCGCGACAATGACAACATTTGCAACGAGGGAGGCCCATTGCCTGATGGAACACCCGGTACCTCATCTGGTGGGTGCCAGGCAGGTCCAACTGGCGTGGACAACTGCCCGCTGGTCCGCAACCCGTGGCAGATCGACATCGATGACAATGGACGTGGGTTGCTATGTGACGAAGACGAGGCCGCCATGCTCTCCGGTATCCCTCAGCGAGAAATCCAGGGGGTCATTCGTTTCCTCGACCCAACGAACCCCATCCGTATTCCTATTCGCCCTTGCTGGGCTGACGGATGCCCAGATTACTTGACTGACGAGTATCGCACAGAGGTTGTCGTAGGACTTCCTTTGGACATGCCAGCGCGTATTGTGAACGACAGAGGGGACGTAGTGGCCAAGTCGGGGTCGGGGTTGGAAAAAACACTCCGTTTTCGCCCCGATGCGGACTTCTTCTATCGTTTTCCCAGTAGTCGCTGGCAACAGATCGAAGATGATGCCTGGCAACGTTGGTGGGGACAGGCTTCCGCATATGAAGGACAACACTACTTCTTGGAGATTTATCCGAACCCCAACATAGATCCCGATCAGGAATACACGGTTGAGTTCAGGATTGCAACCCGACAAGTCACCGAGACAACCGTGTATTTGCCAGTCGTGTCGAAGAAGTAGAGTAAAGGAGGTGCTGCATGCGAATACGCTTCGTTGCATTTGTAGTGCTGGTGTTGGTTGTGAGCCTGCTGACCTTCGCAGCCACCCGCTCCCTGGCCCAAGGGCCGGAGGGTGGCGCCACCCCGCAGGGCGAGACCGCCATACAGGCGGCCGTGGGCACCGCCTTCACCTATCAAGGTCGCCTCACCGACAACGGCAACCCCGCCAACGGCACCTACGACTTCCAGTTCAAGCTCTTCGACGCCGCTACAGGTGGTGCTCAGGTGGGCAGTACCGTCACCGTGGAGGACGTGACCGTGACCGACGGGGTCTTCACCGTCCAACTCGATTTCGGGGGGAGCGCCTTCGATGGCAACGCCCGCTGGCTGGAAATCGCCGTGCGGCCCGGCAGCAGCACAGGCGGGTACACCACCCTGGCTCCGCGGCAGGCGCTCACCCCGGCGCCTTACGCACTGGCCCTGCCTGGCCTGTGGACCCAACAAAATGATACCAGTCCCAACCTCATCGGTGGCTACAGCGGCAACAGTGTGACCGACGGAGTAGTGGGCGCTACCATCGGCGGGGGCGGGACGGCGGATGACGGCTCTGGCAACCCCGTTCCGAACCGGGTGACGGATGACTACGGCACAGTGGGCGGGGGCTGGGGCAACCGGGCAGGTGATGACGCCGGAACGACCACGGACGCTCGCTTGGCCACCGTGGGCGGAGGCTATTTCAACACTGCCAGCGGCTACGTCGCCACCGTGGGCGGGGGCGCGAACAACACTGCCAGCGGCTACGTCGCCACCGTGGGCGGGGGCTGGATCAACACTGCCAGCGGCTACTACGCCACCGTGGGCGGAGGCTTGGGCAACACTGCCAGCGGCATCTACGCCACCGTGGGCGGGGGTGTGAATAACATCGCTGCCGGCGCCTCCAGCTTCGCCGCCGGGCAGCGGGCCAAGGCCAACCACAATGGTACCTTTGTCTGGGCGGACTCCCAAAACGCCGACTTCGCCTCCACCGGCTCCAACCAGTTCCTCATCCGTGCTTCCGGCGGAGTGGGTATCGGCACCAACGCGCCCCAAAATCAGTTACACGTGGTTGAATTCGTCGATGCCATCGGGACCCCCCAAAACCACGTGGCCCAAATCGAGAACACAGCCGATTCGACCAATGCCGACGGCCTGGCCATCGTCATCCAAACCTCCAACGCCCCGACCGGTGCGAACAACTACATCACCTTCTTCAAGGCCGATGGGCCAGACGCCGGAACGGACCCCGATAGCGTGGGGGCGATCGAGGGGAACGGGGCCGGCAGCGTCGTGCTGGCTGGGCCGGGAAGCGACTATGCCGAGTGGTTGCCCCTGCGCCGTTCAACCGAAGTACTCGAACCGGGAGATATTGTTGCTTGGACACCACAGGGCATTACTCGAAACACGACGCAGGCTTTGCGCCTTATGGTCGTCAGCAGCAACCCCATCGTGGCTGGAAATGCTCCCCCGCAGGAGGAGCGCAACGGCTGGGCGCCAGTGGCGTTCGTCGGCCAGGTGCCTGTGAAGGTGCGCGGTCCCGTGCAGGCCGGCGATTTCGTTCTGCCTTCCGGCCGCAACGACGGCACAGGAATGGCCGTCTCGCCAAGTGCCTTGCGAGCTGACCAGATTGGTCAGGTAGTAGGTCGGGCACTGGAGAGCACCAGCGGAACGGGCTTGCACACCGTCAAAGTGCTGGTTGGTCTGCCGCAGACCGACATCTTACAGGCCATGCTTGTGCAACGTGACGCTCAGCTGGCCGCCTTGGAAGCCCGCCTCGATGCCCTGGAGCGAGAGCGCGGTTGGGTGCGGTTGCCCGGCCTCGCCCCTTGGCTGGGGCTGGGCCTGTTGGTCGGGGTCGTGCTAGCGCGCCGGTGGAAGGAGGTGGAGCGATGAGGATATCAGGCCGAACGCTGGCCCTGGTACTAACCGTGGCTCTGCTGGTACCCGCCACCATCGCCCTGGCTCAGTCCAGCGGGAGCTTCGACCTCTCCTGGAACACGGTGGACGGCGGGGGCGGCACCAGTAGCGGCGGCCTCTACACCCTCAGCGGCACCATCGGCCAGCCGGACGCGGGTGCCATGAGCGGCGGGGCATACGCACTGGTCGGCGGGTTCTGGGGTGGCACCGCGACCCAGTACAGCCTCTACCTGCCTGTGGTGGTGCGGTGAAGCAGACGAAGGCGTGAGGGAAGCAGTTGCGATGCACTTCCGAAAGTGCGTCGCACCTTTGGCAGGATTCTGTTGAAAAAAGGGGCCCGACAGGCAGGGAGAAAGGGGGTTGGCCAGGACAAAGCACCTGGCCCCCCTGCTTCCCACCTCCCTCTCCCTGTTTTTTCCTAACTACGCTGGCACGGCTGCCCTCCAAGAGGAGGTTTTTTGCGCGGCCAGCACGCGCACCCAACGGATCACGTTGATCGCGGTCGCCTGAAACAGGTGCTGGAGCCGGACGTTGCTCAAACCCCGATAGCGCGCTCGTCGCATTCCCGTCCGCCGTACCAGCACCGAGATGGTTCCCTCAATTGGCG
>WFOS01000032.1 GCA_015487975.1 Ardenticatena sp. | reverse complement strand
CTGTGGTGGCAGCGTAGGGACTGGCACTGGTGTGCAGATGGGGAGCGGCGTGGCAGTAGGTGTGAGCGACGGCGTGGCGGTGGGTGTGAGCGACGGCGTAGCGGTGGGTGTGAGCGACGGCGTGGCGGTGGGTGTGAGCGACGGCGTGGCAGTGGGCGTGGGCGATGGCGTAGCGGTGGGCGTGGGCGACGGCGTGGCAGTAGGCGTGGGCGATGGCGTGGCAGTAGGCGTGGGCGACGGCGTGGCGGTGGGGGTGGACGATAGCGTAGCGGTGGGCGTGGGCGACGACGTAGCGGTGGGTGTGGGCGACGGCGTGGCAGTGGGTGTGGACGATAGCGTAGCGGTGGGTGTGGGCGACGGCGTGGCAGTGGGTGTGGGCGACGGCGTGGCAGTGGGTGTGAGCGACAGCGTGGCGGTAGGCATGGGCGATGGCGTGGCGGTGGGTGTGGGCGACGGCGTGGCGGTGGGCGTGGACGATGGTGTAGCGGTGGGCGCGGACGATGGTGTGGCGGTAGGGGACGGCAGTGGGGTTTGCGCGTCTACCGGCAGCACCATCCAGCTGTGCCAGCACACAATGGCACAGAACAAAAGCACGGTTTGTTGGTGCCGAAACCGCCGAAGCAATCCCTTCTCCCTCTTTTCAAGCAAGTCTGCTACATAGCGTATATCTGTTCGATGAACAGTGCGCACACCGGGGACGCCAGGTGCATGAAAATTCAGCCATGCAGGGTGGGAAGCAGTGCGGGAAAGGCTTGCCTATTCGTGTAAGTGCCACTACTCTTCTGGCGATACGCTTCAGCAGGGGGATGTGAGCAATGGCCAGTGACATCATGGTGCCAACTGCCCAATACGAACGCGAATTTTGGGCACAAGGACTGATGTATGTTGCAGGATGTGATGAAGCCGGGCGTGGATGTTGGGCAGGGCCGGTCATGGCGGCCGCCGTAGTTCTCCCGGCTGATGTGGTGCTGATCAATGTGTTGCGTGCGGCAGGTGTGCGGGACAGCAAATTGCTCAGCCCCGCCCGGCGTGAGGCACTCGTGCCGCTTATCGAAGAAGTGGCTGTGGCGACGGCGGTAGCAGAGGCATCGCCTGAGGAGATTGATGCATTGGGGATTGCGCCTGCCACACGTCTGGCAATTGTGCGTGCATTGCAACAATTACCATTCACGCCACAGGCCCTGTTGCTGGATGCATTTGCATTGCCAGAATCCCCACTTCCCCAGAAGGCACTGGTCAGGGGCGACTCGTTATCGGTTTCCATTGCGGCGGCGAGTATTCTGGCCAAAGTAACTCGCGACCGGCGCATGGAAGCGTATGAAGCGACCTATCCGGGGTATGGATTTGCTCGACATAAAGGGTATGGCACGAATGAACACCGTGCAGCACTGCAACGTCTAGGGCCAACGCCATTGCATCGGCGAACATGGAAGCCTGTTCGGACGTTGGGAGAGGGCGTAGAGGTAGGGCGATGAGGCACCAACCGAGCATGAAGGAGGCAACATGCGGCGCATTCGTCTGGCATTGGCGCAATTGAACATGACAGTGGGCGATATCGAGAGCAATACCAACAAAATCAAAGCGGCGATTGCGCGAGCTCGTTCGGAACATGCCGACGTCATCTTGTTCCCTGAACTGGCGATTTCAGGGTATCCACCAGAAGATTTGCTGCTCAAACCAGATTTTATCGAAGCCAACCGGCGGGCGCTGGATGACATTCGCAAAGAGACTGACGATATTGTGGCCATTGTCGGGTTTCCTAGTGCCGACGAGTACGATATTTACAACGCGGCTGCGGTGTTGCAAAACGCGCGTTTGGTAGGGATGTATCGCAAGCATTACTTGCCGAATTACAGCGTTTTCGACGAAAACCGCTACTTTGGCGAAGGGCAGGAAAGCCCCGTGTTCGATTTTGGTGGCGACATCGTGGGCGTGAGTATTTGTGAGGATATTTGGTATCCCTCGGGGCCCCCGCAGTGGCAGGCACTTGCTGGTGGGGCGGAATTGCTCGTCAACATCTCGGCCTCGCCTTACTACCGAGGCAAGCCTCACGACCGGGCACGAATGCTGGCGACACGTGCGGTGGACAACGTGGCGGTGGTGGCGTATTGCAACCTCGTGGGGGGACAGGATGAGTTGGTCTTCGATGGTGCTAGCATGGTGTTTGCGCCGGACGGGCGCTTATTGGCACGCGCACCGTTGGGCGAAGAGGTGTTGTTGGTGGTCGATGTTTCACTCGACGATGTCTTCCGCAAGCGGCTCCACGATCCGCGCCGCCGTAAGGATGTGGAACTGGCCAGGCATTTTGGGCGGATTGTTCCACGCATCGAGGGCGAACCGTTGCGAGGCATAGCACGTGAAGAAGAATCCGCCGAGGGGGTTGTGGCTGCTTTCCCGGATGATTTGGAAGAAGTGTACCGCATGTTGGTGCTGGGTATCCGCGACTATGTGCATAAAAATGGCTTCGAGAAGGTGGTGATTGGGTTGAGTGGCGGAATTGATAGTGCGTTGACGGCAGCGCTGGCTGTGGATGCACTGGGACCTGACAATGTGGTGGGGGTACGCATGCCGTCGCGCTTTTCTTCCGAGGGAAGTTTGCGTGATGCGGAAGAACTGGCCGCCAACCTGGGTATTCGCTTGCTGACACTCTCAATCGAGCCCCCGTTTCAGGGGTATTTGGAAGCATTGAAGGATGTGTTTGCCGGGCGTGCATTCGATGTGACGGAAGAAAACATCCAGGCGCGTATTCGCGGCAACTACTTGATGGCGCTTTCCAACAAGTTTGGGTGGCTCGTACTCAGCACAGGCAACAAGAGCGAGTCGGCTGTGGGATATGCGACGCTGTATGGTGATATGGCTGGTGGGTTCGCACCGTTGAAAGATGTGTACAAGACATTGGTGTATGCGCTGGCAACATGGCGCAACACACTGGCGGATGGCCCTGTGATTCCGCACAACACGATCGTCAAGCCGCCGAGTGCCGAATTGCGGCCTGACCAGAAGGATACCGATTCGCTTCCACCGTATGAGGTGCTGGATGCTATTTTGCAGTTCTACATCGAGGAAGATTACAGCCTGGCTGACATTGTGGCGCAGGGGTTCGATGCGGCAACAGTGGAACGTGTGATTCGCATGGTTGACCGCAATGAGTACAAACGGCGTCAGGCAGCGCCAGGCATCAAAATTACCATACGGGCTTTTGGAAAGGACCGCCGACTTCCTATTACCAACCGGTATCGGAGTCGGGCGTAATCATCCAAACGGGGGCTACCCGCATGCCCCCGTTTTTTGTTATGGTGGGCTTAGGGAGAAGGGCGGGCTAATCTTTTCCTTGGCTTTCATGCGAGAACATGCGCATGTGATACGGGCCTGCCATTCGCGCTTCCGAAAGTGCTAGGTGTGCATCGTGGAGAAGGCGCTCCAGGCGATAGGTGTGGCTCCATTGTGTTGTGGTGATACCGAGCGAGAAAAGCGGTTGCAGGGTGGTCTGCTCATCGAGGACCAGGGGGGTATTGAGGATGGCGCGGCGCACTCTGTCAGCAATATGGCGCACGACGTGTTCTTCGGTTTCGGGTAGAAAAAGCACGAATGATGCTTCGTCCCAGTGTCCCAGAATATCGTATTCCCGTTTGTGTTGTTCCAGGATATGTGCAACATGCACGAGCAAGCGGCCTGATATCTCGTCACCAAAGTTGGCTCTGAGGGTTTCGGGGTCGCCAATCGCAAGCAAGAAAAGCGCCGCGTGGGTTTGCTGACGAGAGATGCGGTTCAATTCAGCTTTGGCACGCAAAAACCAGCCGTAGCGGTTGAGCAAACCAGTTCGCCAATTGGTCTGTTTCAATTGGTCTAACGATGCCAGCGAATGGCGCAACTGCCATTCATAGGCAAGCAGGCGTTGCCCCACGCGCAAACGCAGGAGCAAACCTTCGGTGGTAAAAGGTTTGGCCAGATAGTCGTCGGCGCCCGCAGTCAGTCCTTCCAGCACGTCGTCCACGTTGTCTTCGATGGTCAGCAAAATGATGTACAGGGGGCGATCGAGTGAGCGCAATCGCTGGATGAGTTCGAGCCCATCGTACTCTGGCATCACCCAGTCGGTAAGCACGATGTGAATGTCGTCAGCATCCTGAATGGTGCGCCAGGCATCGTCTGCATTCTCGGCGGATACGACCACATAGCCATGTTGGGTCAGCACATGTTCGAGCATGCGGCGATAGAAGGCATCATCCTCGACAATCATCACTTTGCGAGCGCGCGTGCTGGTGGACATACAGACTCCTTGTGATATCACTCATCGGCGATACGTTGCCAGTCGATTTTGAATTTGTTGGGGCGTCCTTCCTCACAGGAAGCGGGCATATCGAGTGCAATTTCATCGCTGACACGCACTGATTGCTCGACAATCACAAGATGCCATAGACCTGGCAGAACATCCTCCGACGAGCGTGCAATGACTATTTCCCAAAATCCTTCATCATTGGTTGTCGCCATTTGGCTTTCGCTAGCGCCTTCGCGAAAGACAAGAATGTTCACACCAGCCCGTGGGGTTCCGTTGGCATTCTGTACTGTACCGAAAAAACCGTAATATGTGCAATCGACACCCCCAAGTGTGCTGGTGAGGCGATAGAGTGAAAAGGCATCGCCGCCTGTTTCGGGGGTGGCAGTGGCCAGCAAGGTCTCAATTTGCACAACAATGGGAGTTGGCGTGGGGTCGAAAGCAACGGCAAACGTGGTTGTGGCATGCTGTGCACTTTGTTTGCCGGTTGCGACTACTTGGTATGTGCCCAGGGGAGTGTTTTCAGCAAGTGTATGGGTAACGAAGAAATTGCCCTGGTTGTCGGTACCAGCCAGCACGATTTGGGTGCCGGAACCATCCGGGGGGTGGATCTGAATTTCCACCACTTCCGACACACCAAACCCACTCCCCTGAATGCGGAGCAGAGCCCCCGGCATGGGAGTGAGGGGGCTTACCGCGATGGTGGCGGTTGTCTGTGGGTTGGCGGGGGTGAATGTCGGGCGTGGTGTAGGCAATTGGGCGAGTTCACGTGTTGGTGTAGGGGGAGACGATTGTTCTGCGCGACCACACCCCAGTACCATGAAGGTGAGAAGCAAACACCACGCGAACAGGCGCGTTGGCTGCCCGCCGAGCATAGAAAGACGTGTTGTTGATGCACTTTTGTGGTTGCTCATTCTGGCTTCACCGTATCACTTTACGAGTTGGTACCATGACATACTGCACGGTCGGCAATTGTACAACTAGTGAACCATATGGAAGGAGTGTGTACACCTGATTGGCGAATTGCACGTTGACTATATCCTCTGTGATGTTGGTCAGGCGTATGGTGGTGCCCCATTGTTCGACGGTAACGGCGTCACTTGGAACCTGCACACGATAGGTTGCGACTTCGATCGACGGTGTTCCCAGGGTCACATCATCATACAGACGTTCTAGCACCTGCGTAGGCGTTCGCCCAGTGGCAGCTGCCAGTGTGGCGATAGCGTCCCAGGTTTTCAAGTCGAAACGCAGAATACCTTCTTCGACACGCGGCGGGGGCGCACTGGTTCGGGCTGGGTTGACGGCCGCGGTTTGCACGATCGGCACACGGTTTGGGTCAGGCAAGCGGCGGGCCTGCTGTTTCATAGGGTGGGCTTTGAGGACATAGACAATTGGCAAGACATCGCCATCACCGCAGATGGGCAACGTTTGCCCACGCACCTGACGCACCTCTGCCGGATTGGTGTTGCAACGGGCTTTGTACCACGCATGTGGCTCGAACCAGGGGGTCACCCCATTGCCTGCGTAGTTGGTGATGATCCAGGGATTGAAGGCGAAGAAGTAATCGGGGGCACGGGTGAGCATGTATTCGTATGCCTGACGCAGCCAGGTCGTTTGCGCTTGCACGGTGACGGGCGGATAACGTTTGTCCTGAGCGTCGCCAATGATCCACCCCCCTTCTGTCGAAATGACCGGTATCTCGAATCGGAAGCGCCGCACGAATTCGTAGTGATACGCCTCGAATTTACGGAAGGCGTTCGAATCTTTGAGAATGGTATCGCCTTTGTGGCGCCCACCATCCGGACGGTTGGAAGAGCGGTCGATACTTCGCCAGTAGTTGAGTTCATCTACATCGACCTGGTCGGGCGTCAGCCCGTAGATGGCAAGCTCTTCGGGCGTTACGGGTTGCCCTAACAGGTTGATGGGTTCTTCTGGATAGGCAAAGGGGTGGTTCAGACCGTAGTTGTGGACGTTGATCCAGGCGCCGAAGAAAGCATCTTCTGCACCGCGGGCTTTCACTCCGTCCAGAAACTCGCGCCAGAATTGCAGGTCATCGTAGTCACCACCAGGAGCAAGCGGAGGCGTCGAAGGATACCCCCCTGCATCACGGACGGCACGTGCCGCTGGAATCCACAAATCGACAATCCGATCGACCGAGATGGCTTCTCCCGGTCGCCAGCCGCCTGGTTCCCCGGCCAGATTGGGCTCGTTGTAGAGCTGGAAGTAGTGAACGCCCCGCGCCGTGTAATAGCGCACAAGGTGTTGCAGTTCGTTTTCGGGAAGTGGGTCGTTGTAGAGCGTGTACACTCGCACAATTGGTTCGATTCCGGCGGCCACGAGCGCATCCACCAGCGCATCCTGGCGAGGCGTCGTGCCTTCATTCAAAATGACCGTCCACTTCATACCCATTTCTTGGAGCTCGCGCACGAAATACTCGATGACCACCGGCTCGAAGGTCGCCGCACCAGGGGAGAAGTGGACGCCCCACCCATTATCGTTTGCTGGGCGCGGATAGGCATGCAAGGGCAGCGGCCCGCTCCGTTGTGGGACCGGCGCGGCGCGTGTGGGGACAGACAAAGTGAGCAGCAGGCTCACTAGCACCAGGAAATGCCACCAGCGACTAGGATGGAAAACGACCGATCGTCGAGACATGCTTCATGTACCCTGTTGGGTTTCGAAGAGTGTACAGAGTGTATGCCAGGGTTGCCATTGGCGCACCACTGGGGCCAAACACCATGCAGGACGAAAGAGGGGGGGTGGCGTGTTCGGCGCAGGCGCCTTGCCTGGAATGAGAATGAGTTGCCCAACGAGCAAGGCGTTGGGGTCGCGCATGTTGTTGGCCGATTGCAGAGTCTCTACCGAGGTGCCAAAGATACGTGCCAGCCGCCCCAATGAGTCGCCGGGAAAGACCATCGTCAGTCGTCCAGTTGGAACATCCAGGGCCACACGCTCACGACTGAGCACAGTCTCCAGGTAAAAGCGCACCTGTTCGGGGGGCGGTTCTGCCAGGAACGAACCCGGCACGAGCGCTCGATCTAATCCGATACGCGCGAAGCGGTCATCTTGCTCGCGCATACGGCAACTGGCAGCGATGTAGGCAGGGTACGCAGCCCCATAGAGGCTGTACAGATACTCGCGTGGCTGAACACGGTGGACACGCCATGTGGTTGATGGCGCAAAGGGAAAACGTGGCAGAAGTGTGCAGATATGTGGGCGGTAGTAGGCTACGTCGTTGGCCGACGCATGGCGAACAGCCCCAGCCGTGGGCGAATAGCCCCACACCCATTCACCTGCATACCGTTGATCGGGGGCAACAAAACCGGCGACCAAATCGCACCCATCCCCCAATGTTGCTCGGCTGGTGATGGTACCGACCCATACCCGATGGCCTTTACCATCGCACCCATCGTTGTACACTGGTGTCCAGCCCTGGGCGAATGCGTTGGCTGGAAAACCAGACCAGAAGCCAACAATACAGACGACGACCCACAACCAGAATCGAGATTTTTTCATACGCATGAATGCCATACCTGGTTCACGAGAGTGATGAAAACTCTACTGCTTTGCGTGCTTCTGACAAGTATGGGCTTCGATGTATGTGTGCAAGGTATGCAGATTGCTGTCGGTACGGCCTTGCTAGCACTCGGTGGTTTGCACACAACCCTACTCATCTTCCGCACCACTCGCCTGACGCTCGCCCCCCCGCTGCACCATGTGCGCCTTTCGGCGTGGGGAACGTGTGATTGGGGTGGTCCTGATGGGCATGGATGTTGCCCCATCGGTCTATCAGCGCGAGCCTACGCGACTCCGAACAGGTTCCAGCACGCACTAGCGGCACACGAAGACCGGTATCGTCGTCCGCCGCAGAACCCGATTGACCGTGCTATCGAGGACGGCTTCCAGCCGTGAACCATAGCCGCCCATGACAATCAACGAACATCCCAACTGTTCCGCTGTCTTGGTGATGGCCTTTTCGGGAACGAGTGAACTGCGCACAAAGGTCGCTTGGATTCCGCGTGCTTCCAGGTATGTCCGCGCCTGTTGTTGAGCGGATGAGACGCGCCCACCGACATCAGCAGTCAGTACCGTCAAGGTGGTCTGCCACTGACGCACCATGTACACACCCAAGGCAAGAGCCGCTTCGGCGCGTGTGCTTCCATTGTAGGCAATCAGGGCATGTGTGGGGGGGTACGCCTTTCGTGGCACGACCAATAGTGGACGTACACTCTGTGCCAGCAACAGATGAAGCCCATGACGCTGTTTTTGCATGATGGCGCTTGGCAGCGGCACGTTGACACCAACAACGACCAGGTCAACCAGCCGTGCTCGTGCCAGAATGCGCTTGGCTGGGTGTGTTCCCACATCGACAGCAAAAAAACCTTCGACTTGATGTTGGGCGCAGCGGCGCAGAAACGTTTCTTCGATGGCCTGTACCTTGGGTGAGACAGCCCGTACTGCGACTGGCACGATATGCAGGCCAAAAAGGCGCGCCTTTTCGCGGCGAGCAATGTCCAAGGCTTCATCCAAGGCGGCCCAGCCATGCGGCGACCCATCCAGTGGAACGAGGATGCGGTTGAACAGATGGTCGGCCTCTTTTGGAAGAGCGGTTTCTGTTGTCCAGAGGGCTTCTTGTGCAGCGAGACCACTTTCGCGCGTCTCTTCCAGCCAGTCCAGCACGGCAACCTCAGGGGGAATTTCCCACCCCAGCGCTGTTTCCAGAGCATTGCGATGACGCACCAACCAAACGAACAGGTCGGCTTCAGTGCGGGTAGGAAATTCATCCAGTAGCCCCAGGCGGCGGATGGCATCTGCCATCGGTTGATAGACGGTGCGATACCAGACATCGGCGGCTTCCTCGAAAGAGACATCACGCCCCGTTTCGGTACGTAAACGTTCCTGCTCCATCGCAATTTGGTGCAATAAATCACGATAACGGCCCGGCGCGGTCAGCCGAATGTCGATGTTGGGATAGCGTTCTTGCAAACCAGTTTGGCGGTAGAAGTTGGCTTGCTCTGCTGCGAGTAAAACATCATCGATGTCCATGTTGGGGGTCAGCGTGATGGGGCTGGGAACTTCGGTGACATACGCCTGAATGGTGGTATCGCCACGCTCGCGTGCTACCGAGACGCGGTGGTTGCCATCGATCACAAAATAGATATCGCCGACCTTGTATACGTCGATGGGGAGCATTTCCCCTTCGGTGGCGACATGGACGTGTGCCCAGCGGTCGGCCATGCTATCGTGCAGGGGCAAAAACGAGCGCGTAAAGTCGGTGTACCGCCCGACGCTCCCGACGATGGCGTCGAGGGGAATTTCCTGCAAGCCTAGCGACCGTCCAAACGATTCATCTAGTTGCAGCGCATCACGCACTTGTTCGTAGGGCAACAAGTTGCTGGTTTGCCCACGGAAACGAGCCAGCAATTGTTCAAGAGCAGCTTTGCGCCGTGCGCGGCGAAACTCATCGATGGCGCGTTGGTGTCGCCGTGGTGCGTTCATGACGGCTCCTTTGCCGTTTGATGGACGGCAAGACCCAGCCAGCCAGGGCAATCCCAAAGCCGATGGTGGTGTACCAGATGCCTGCACCCCACACGATAGCCCCGCCGTAAAAATCGCGCAAGAGCAACTCGACGCGCCAGAATGCCCAAAGCGGCAGAGTGGCCCCCGCCAGCGCGACGACGGCCCCGGCCGCCGTGGTGAGTGAGCGGGGGAGGCGTGGACCACCCGCCCACACGAGCAGTGCTGTGATCACAACGATGATCGCCAGCGTGCTCTGGAAGCGAAATTCGGGCGATTGCCATTCATGCCAGCGTTCGTATTCAGGCAGAAGGACAAGCGCCATTGGAATGGCTATGCCCAGCATGACCGTGCGGCCACGCCATCCCAGCCGTGTCGCCCAGAGCAGAAGCCCCAATGTTGCCAAGGCTGGTGGCAGGAAAAAGAAGTGCCGCTCCCATTGCAGACCGCCATTGCGCCAAAGGGTGGTGAATTTGAAGAAATCGCCCAGGTCCAGCCCCAGCAATACCAACGCTGCCGCGCCCTTGGGGTGCGCAACCCAGGGAAGCCACCAGCCGAGCCCCCCTGCCAGTGAGCCAGAGACGACCAGCCAGGCACTGATACGTTCGCGTGTCATGATGGCCTGGCCTGCTTGCGTTGCGCCAGGCGCATGTGCTGGCGTTCTTCGGCTTCTTGCCAGCGCCGTCGGTCATCGTCGTTCTCCAACAACAAGGGGGGGATGGGGGCAGGACGTCCGTTTTCATCGAGCGCGACATAGACGGCGTAGGCCGAATTCGTGTGCACAATGCGCCCTGTGATGGGGTCTTCGGCTTCGACACGCATGCCGATTTCCATGGATGTGTGCCCCGTCCAGTTGACACGGGCATGCACGCGCACGAGATTGCCCACGTAGATGGGTTGCAGGAATGTCATCGAGTCCAGGCGTACCGTCACGACAGGCCGTCGTGCATGGCGCATCCCAACGATGCCACCAGCTTCGTCCGCCATTTTGAGGATTTCACCCCCGTGAACGATGCCGACGGGGTTGGCATGTTCAGGATTCATCAAACGAGAAATGGTGAGTTCCGAAGCAGAGGCCGGTTTGGGTTTCAGGTCGCGCATATGTGCCAGCCCTTTCGTTCACACAATTGGTGTGCGCTATTATGCCAGAGTGTCGCCAGACGCCAAAGCCTGCCTTTTCTCATTTTGGCGTGCTCATGGTAGAGTGTAAAGCAAACGTTCGTTTGGCAACCGACTACAAGGAGCAAGCCATGCCAAAGATGATGGGGGGACATCTCGTTGCTGCGATGCTGACCAAAGAAGGCGTGCAGACGATTTTTACGTTGTGTGGGGGGCATGTGGCGCCGATTTACGACGGGTGTCTGGCGTTCGACATCGACGTTGTGGATACGCGCCATGAACAGGCAGCCGCTCATGCCGCCGATGCGTGGGCCCGCTTGACCCGCGGCATTGGCTGTGCCGTGGTGACGGCTGGCCCTGGCGTGACGGGGACCGTGACGGCGGTGGCGAATGCGTATCAGGCTGGCTCGCCGTTGCTGGTGATTGGTGGGGCGGCGCCAACGGCGTTTCAAGGAAAAGGGGCGCTGCAAGAGATGGAGCAGGTGGATGTGTTCAAGCCGATGACCAAGTGGAGCGCCAGTGTGCCCAGCGCCGATCGCATTCCCGAGTTTATGGCACGCGCGTTCCGTATTGCGCTGGATGGACGCCCCGGCCCTGTGTTTTTGGAGATGGCGTTCGACATTCTGGCTGACATTGTCAACACCGATCAAGCGCCGTTGCCGGAACGGTATCGTACCACAGCACGCCCATATCCCGACCCCCGCGCGATTGCACAGGCAGCAGCGTTGCTGCGTGAAGCGCAGCGCCCGGTGCTGATTGCTGGTTCGACGGCCTATTGGGATGATGCAGCAGATGTGTTGCAACGTTTTGCAGAGAAGACGGCAATCCCGACTTATCTCAATGGCATGGCACGGGGCTTGCTTCCGCCCGACCATCCCAGTGCGTTCTTCCTCTCACGCGGAAAGGCGCTGCGTCAGGCAGATGTCGTTATCATTGCAGGCACGCCGCTCGACTTTCGCCTCAAATATGGGCAGTTCAATGCGGATGCACGCCTCATACAGATTGAGCCAGATGGCACGCAGATTGGGCAGAACCGTGATGCCGATGTGGGGATTTTGGGCGATGTGCGTGCCACGCTCGAAGCCTTAGAAGCCGCGCTCGATGAGGGCGGTGGGGTTTCATTTGCTGCCTGGCGGCGTGATGTCGAAGCGCTTGAACGTGCACAGGCTGAAGCACAGGCCGAATACGAACAGCGTGATTCGTCGCCCATTCACCATTTTCGGTTGGCACGTGAGATTGCCAACGTGTTGGACGATCGCACGATTTTCATTGGTGATGGTGGTGATGTGGTGGCGATGGCGGCCAAAGTGGTACGCCCGTATGCCCCTGGGCTCTGGCTCGACCCTGGCCCGTTGGGATGTCTGGGGGTGGGGCAGCCGTTTGCTCTCGCCGCGAAGAAATTGCGTCCAGCGTACAAAGTCCTCTTGCTGAGTGGCGATGGATCGTTCGGCTTCAATGGGTTTGAATTGGATACCGCGGTGCGTCACAATTTGCCATTTGTGACAGTGGTGGGCAATGATGCTCAGTGGGGGCAAATTCGCAATCCGCAGGTACAGTTCTTTGGCGAGGAACGCGCCGTCGCGACGAAACTGGCATTTACACGCTACGATCTGGTTGCCGAAGCGTTGGGTGGTGTTGGTGTGTTGGTGGAAGCGCCTGACGAGTTGGGAGCGGCGCTGAAGCAAGCCTTCACGCTCGACAAGCCGGTGGTCATCAATGCAGCGCTCGATCCGAAAGGGCTTGCGCATATGGCGGGGCGAGCATACGTGCTCTGACATGCATGCCCTGAATGCAACAGAGGCGCTTTCTCAGCGCCTCTGTTGCATGTTGGCTCGTACTTGCTGCCTGCCGCGCGGATTGGTTCACAACGTCAAGAGCAATGCCCAGTTGGGACGTTTTCAGGTGAAAGAGACCACGGTTGCGTCACCGTAGCACACGCACATCGCCCACACGACGTGTGATTCGTCGCTCATCCAGGTGTTCGAGCAGAGCGACGGCATATTTGCGGCTTGTTTCGAACGTGTCCCGCACTTCTGCGACGGTGACGCGCCCTCGTTCGCGTATGAGCGCCTGAACCCCTTCTACAAGGTGTGCGTAGGTTTCCGGCAGGAAAAGCACTTCACGACTGACACGTACCAGATCACCACGGGCAATGAGCAGTGCCAGCACTTCTTCCCCAACCAGGCGCACCGCTTCGGCAACGCTGGGGGGGCGTGTTGGGTGTTCGTGAAAGCGTGCCAGTAACTGGTCTACGGCCGCTTGTTGCTCGGGACTCAGGCGTACCTGGTGATGGCTCAGGCGGACCCATCCGTTTTCTTCGGTCAGCCACCCTTCTTCGCAAAACATGTCGCGCAAAGCCGCAAACTGTTTGGGGGAAAGTCCCAGGCGACTGGCTGCTTCTTCACGCGGCATTCCCAGACGGAGTGGGTGTTGGGCGTGATACTCGCGCAGAAGGTGTTGGAGCCGTTCAGCGTAGGCACGCCACCCTTCGGCCGAAAGCAAAGTGCCATCCGCCAGGGCGCGAATTCGCCCTTCGCGCACCCCTTTTTCGAGTGCCGCGCGGGCGGTTTCGACTGGCAGCGTGCTCTGGGCCAGGAGCTGCTCTGTGGCAGCAGGTTCGTGGCGGCGGAGTGTCTCCAAGAGCAACTCCAGCGGGTCGCCTTCATCCAGCAAGCGGAAACGCGCCAACGTCGGCTCGCGGAAGCGCCGCCAGCGACGGCCGGGGTGAGGATCGAGAATGCGGCCACCACCTAACGTGCGGCTTGGCGATGGCTGGCGAATGATGAAGCGATCGTCCCGTGCCACAACCACGGGGCGGTCGAAACGCAATTGCACGTAGGCGCGTTCGCCGGGGCGCAGTTCGCGCACGCCAATCAGTCGCACGTGTGCCATCACTTCGGAAGCCCCCACAAAAAAGTCCACTTCGGCATTGTGGCGAAGGGGCTTGGGGGTATCGGGCAGCAGGGACAAGGTCGCGTCGACAAGGAAGGTGGGGCGGTATGTGCCAGGAGCAACCAGCACATCGCCACGTGCCACTTCATCGACATCGACCCCGCTTACATTGATGGCGAGCCGCCGACCCGGATCTGCTGTTTCGATGGAACGACGATGCGTCTGCATGCCGCGAATACGGCCACGCACGCCCCGCGGTAAGATCTCCACCTCATCGCCCACCTGCAAGGTGCCATCCGAAAGGGTCCCGGTCACCACCGTGCCAAAACCCGTCACGGTGAAGGCGCGGTCAATGGGCAAGCGAGGGCGTCCCACATCGGGGCGTGGTGGAATGTCGGCCAGCAAACGATCGAGGGTAGTGCGGAGTTCATCCAGCCCGACGCCCGTGCGTGCTGAAACCGGCACGATGGGCGCATCTTCGAGAATGGTGCCGCGGAGCGTTTCGCGCACATCTTCTTGCACCAGCGCCAGCCATTCTTCATCTTCGATCAAGTCGATTTTCGTCAGAGCAACCACCCCTCGGCGCACATGGAGCAAATCCAAAATAGCCAGGTGTTCGCGCGTTTGGGGCATCACCGCCTCATCGGCAGCCACAACCAGCATGGCCAGGTCGATGCCACCGACGCCAGCCAGCATGTTCTTGATGAAATCCTCATGCCCAGGCACATCCACGATGCTCACATCCAACCCACTGGGCAGCGTCATCCAGGCAAAGCCCAAGTCGATGGTCATCTGGCGGGCTTTTTCTTCTTTCAAGCGGTCAGGGTCGATGCCCGTAAGGGCCTGCACCAGTGTTGATTTGCCGTGATCGACGTGTCCTGCCGTGCCGATAACGCGCATGGTGCTCACGCTTCTGTGGTATGTTCACGCACCGCATCACTGATACGTTGGAATCGACGGCGCAAATCGTCCAGTTGTGCAGCAGCAATCTCTTCTTGAAACGCCCACAATTCAGCGACCAGAGCACGATACTCCGCTTGCGCTTCGATGAGTTGACGCCCCAACTGTTGCAAGCGTTCGCCTGCTTCACGGCGGAACGTTTCCAGCTGACGGAAGCGGTCTTTGAATTCTTCATGCCGGGCATCGATTTGCGTCCATTTGGCTTCGCGTTCCAGACGGAATTTTTGCCAGCGCTGCTCTTGCTCAGCTGTCCATTCTTCGTAGAGGCGGCGTTGCTGTTCGACCGTCAGGCGCATTTTTTCAGCCGCTAGATTGAATTCGCGTTCCAGTTCTTCTTTGAAGGTTTCGATGGCTTTGAGATGCTCCTGAACACGCACTTGGAATTGTTGCATCTGATTGAGCATCTCTTGCTGTTGCCGAATGTGCTCGGCATATTCGTTCATGCTCACCTGCCATTGTTGCACCTTTTGTTGGAAGTCTGCTTCGCGCAGTTGGGCATTTTCGAGCCATTTGTTGAAGTCACGGCGCAAATCTTCGCGTGTGGCGTGCAACGCAGCAATGGCCTGCTCGTTGCGGCGTGCCAGGTCTTCGATCAGTTCCAGTTTGGCCTGATGGGTTTCGGTGCGGCGCAGCAATTGTACGCTTTCTTCTTGCAATTGTGTGATGTGCTTCTGGTCGTTCATACGTTGTGTTTCGATGTAGGTGAGACGGTCTTCCAGCGGGGGAAGCGAGCGTTGCAAGGTGGTCGTACGTGTTGCCAGGTCTTGTACCTGCTCGATGATACGTTTGTCTTCTTCGCGCAAGGCTTTGAGGCGCTCCTCGATTTGAGGGAGTTTGTCTAGGCTGCGTCGCAATTCGTTGATGGCGCGGGTGGTGCTTTCGCGTTCCACCTGTCGAATACGTGCCTCTTCGCGGCGAGCTTTTTCGGTTTCTTCTTCCAAGCGCGTCATCATTTCGGTGACTTCATCGCGCACTTGCTGCAAGGCTTGTTCGATCTGAGTGAACCGTGACAACTTGGCTTGTGTACTGGAAAGCCGACCTTCCAAATCTTGAATGCGGCGTGCCTGGTTTTCAAGTTCGACCGCCTGGCTTTCCACTTTTTGGCGCAATTCCAGCAAAAGCGCCTTATCGCGGCGATGTTCTTCATCCAGCCAGTTGAGCATCTGAGAAACCTGATTGAGATCCACGTGTGCTTCCTCCTCACAGCCTTTTCGTTGGCGTGGGTTGTTCTTTGTTTGGGATAGGGGCATGATACTCGCAGGGGGCTGAATGGCAATTGTCCGTCGCGCATCCTGTGGTCTACATTTGCCCTCCACCTGGCTTTGTGCTCCAATACAAGCCGCTCACCCACCTGTTCCACTGACGCAAAGGAGTACTCCCCATGACCATGCATCGGAAAAGATATTCGACCAGCCACCAACGAACATTGGCTCTGCTGAATGATGCCGCCGAAACGATATGGCAGCATCTTGTGGAACGCGCTGAGATTCGTCGTTGCTGGCGTCGAGTGCATGATGTGCATCAGGCGGACGTGCGTTTGCGTGTGGAAGGTGAAACAGCGTTCCTGTACGATGCAGCTGCGTTCTTGCTGGTACGAACGGCGGCGACACCTGAGGATGTATCGGCGCGATTGCAGATGTTGGCACGTGCCTGGGCGTTACGTGACCTGTCGCATGCGCCGCATGCACCACCACACCCTGCTCCATTGGTGCTTTCGTTGACAACGAGGGATGGACGCTCTGTGCCACACCATGCTGATGGTGTGTGGGAAGTCACAGCAGGCGAACGTGTGCTCGTGCATGTGACCAACCAGACCCCGCAGGCGCTCTTCGTCGTGTTGCTCAATATCGGTGCCGACGGGACGTGGACACTCTTGCACCCACCAACCGCGATTCCGTACCTGGATGCAGGCACAACGCACACTTTTGGCGCGGATGGCAGTTTGCAGGCAACGTTGCCACCAAGGGTGGCTGAAACCGTCGACACTTTGAAAGTGCTGGCATTTTCGGAATCGGTGGAGATTCCTGCTTGGTTAGGGGGACTGGATGAAGCGCCTGGTTCGCCCTCGGCATTTTGGGCGATGTTGGAAAAGGCGTGTACGAGCAGTGATGTACCGTCCGATGTCCCCTGGTGGTATGCACACACAACAGCCCTGAGAACGGTGCAGCCGGCGGATTCAGGAGCGGTGGCAGATGGGCAGGCGTTCGACGTGCGTATTCTCCTGCCGCCGGGATTTGGTGGTGACGTGCGTGCCTGGACGCAGGGGCAGCATGTGCGTGTGTTCGAAGTACCGGCACCCCCTGGCTTGCAAGGTGTGGCCGAACCGCTCGTGTTGACTTCTACTCATCAGCGTTCAGCGCCAGCTGTGGCTTTGGAGATTAAGGGCTCACCAGAAGATTTTGCGGCTGTACGCCCCGAAACGCCGTTGCGTATTGGTGTGCCGGCAACACGCGACATACGCGGCCATAGCGTGGTGGCGCTAGCGCACGATGGCGAGTGGTTCTATCCCGTGGGACGGGGTGACCCCGATGGAATGGTGCATATCACCTGGCTTCCACCAGGGGGCGAGACATCTATTGGCGTGCGTGATTGGCGGCGTACTGTGCGGCTCTATTTCTATCGCCTAACCGGTTTAGGTGCCGACCCGCTCGCCAATGGCGAATTGCACGTGGCGCGGTATGTGCCGCCCCAATTTGTGTCGGGGCATCCGGGTTTCGATGTGCATGTGTTGCCTACGGATGATGGCGGCGCTGTGCACTACCGCACATTGCATTCCAACGACCTGCAACCAGGGATGCGCATCGCGCTGATTGTGCATGGCTTCAACAGTGATTCGCGCCATTTTGTACGCGCACTGGCACGTTTCCCAAAGCAAGGGATTGGCCGGGCGTATGACCGTTTGCTCACATTCGACTATGAGTCCGTGGGAACGAGTGTGTGGGAGAATGCCGAGCGTCTTGCGTCTGCCATGCATCATCACTTTGGCGAGCAGAGCGGTGTGCAAATAGACCTGTTCGCGCACAGCATGGGCACAGCCGTGAGCCGCCTTGCGCTGGAATGTGAAGGGGGCATGTTGTATGTGCGGCGGTTGTTTCTGGCGGCAGTTCCCAATGAGGGAACCTTGCTGGCCAAAGCCAAAGACGCCGCGACGTTACTGGCAACCATTCTCATCAATCGCACGGTGCCACAACCGCAGGCGTTCGTTCTCAAATGGGCGTTGGGGCAGATTGCCGAGACCATGCAAGGTATCGAGAGCCTTGAACCCGATTCGGACGTGGTCAGGCAGTTGACGCAACCGGTGCGCGAACCACGCATACCATATTTTGTCATGGCAGGGAACGTGGTGCCTGAGGAGTTGGCCGAGCGTGCCCGATTGGAGCGCTTGTATCGCGTTGTTGCTCGCGTGACCGACGCCATGCTAGACCGTTTCTTCGACGACCAGCACGATTTGATTTTGAACATGCGGAGTATGTGTGCGTTGGGCAATCGCGGCTTATACCCGGCGCCCTTGCTCGACCAGCGCACACTCACATGCGACCATTTTCACTATTTCGAGGATGCAGATGCCCTCGCAATCTGGCGGGCATGGTTGAAGTGAGAACGACGACGTAGAGAACAAAAGAGGAGCGCACCTGGCGCTCCTCTTTCGATGTTGGGACGTGGTTCAATCACGGAAGAATTCGACGATTTCGTCGCGGGCACGTTGTGGTGCCAACACTTCCATAAACGTAATACGATGCCACGGGTAATACACCTGCACCGCTTCGCGGTCGAGATAGGGCAGGGGTTTCCCGTCTCGACGGCGTGGATTGGTCACAATAACCACCTGATCGGTTGGCTTGGGCAATTCTTCCAGTTCAGCAACAAAGGGGTCTTCGTTTGCAACGTGCATAATCACGGTGTAGGCCATGGCTCTCTCCTTTCCGTGGCTTATTCAGATTGAATCAATATCTTCAGGCGTCCCAATTTGATCACATCTCCAGGTTGCACAGGTGTAGGCGTATGTGCCGGAATACGTACACGGTTGACATACGTGCCGTTCGTACTCGCCAGATCTTCGATGTAGACCCCCATTCCTTTGCGAGTCAAGCGGGCGTGCCGTCGGGAGACCCCAGCGACATGTGCGCCATATGGTTCCAGATCAATGAAAGGATCTTTATGATGATGCCCTCGCCCAAGAACAATCGATGGGATTTCAGGAAGGCGCACCATGTGTCGTTGGGGCAGAATGATGAGTGCCCACTGACCGGTCACCAGAGTAGTTCGTTCGCTGGGCGGTGCGCGGCGATGAAAATCATCGACTCCTCCGCCGTTCACCGCTTCTTCGTACAGGCGCGTCGGTTCGACCACAATGTCGTCGCGCAAGGGAGTCCCGCAGGCATCGCAAAACAGCGTATTGCTTATGTTGGCGTAGCCGCATCGAGGGCAAGACTTCATGGACGCTTATGCTCCCTCTGACGATTGGTGTTCTGGTGGTGCTGGCAATGCCAGCATACGTGTGCCATATTTCAATTCAAGCGTGCCTTCGGGCGATAATTCACCCGTAGCACGCAAGCGTGAAAGTTCTTTTTCGGCGAGTTGTGCCAGGTCGCGCTCACCAAGTTCCAGGAACCGGTCGACCAGGAGCGCAAGATTGGCCTCGGCTTGTTGGACGTCGCCTTTGGAAACGGCTTCCCATGCCTGTTCTTGCAGGCGTGCAACGATTGCACGCCGAGCCGCTTCGATGATTTCCTCTGGGTAGTCGAGCTTGCTCTCGGAGATGGCTTCGATGTTGAGTGGTGTCGCCAGTCGTAGCGGGAGCGGGCGCGTTTGCCCAATCAGACGGGCTTCGATGTCGAGCGTGCATGGAATGAACAGACGTTGATCGCCAGTCAGGGTGATCTTCAAGTCGATCAGCACCTTGCGTGGTGGCTTGTTGTAGAGTGCCCCCAGCACGTATGTACCATCATCTTGCGGAGCCAGGCGTTTCAGGCCGGGAGAGACCTCGTACACGTTCATCAGCTCGCTTTCATCGGGAGTTGTTATCGAAAGCGTCATATGGCTGGCAATCGTGGTGCGTAGGTTTTTAAGTTGCTCTTCGAAGACGCGCAGAATATCACGCGGTTCACGCAGAAAATACGATTGCCCCCCAGAAATATCTGCCATTTTGTCGAGCAAGTGGTCGTTCCATTCGGTGCCAATGCCCAACAATGTCATACTCATATTTTGCATGGCGGCGCGATGCGCCAGCGCAATGCACCGATCTTCATCACCGTATGTATTCCCATCGGTCAAGAGAATGATTTGCGTCACACTGCCCGGCGTATGGAACTTTTGCGCTTCGGCAAACCCGGCTTCAAGCCCGCGAGCAATCTCTGTCCCACCAGTGGCTTGCAATTTGTTCAATGCTTCCATGAGCGTGGTGGGTGATGGGCGATGTTGCGCAGGCAAAACGACATCAGCCCAGTCGTTGAATGCCACAATCGAGAGGTAATCATCTGCTCCCAACCGTTCGGCAACCATGCGTGCAGCCTGACGCACCTGGAAGAGCCGTTCGCCACGCATGGAACTGCTCTGGTCGATCACCAACACCAGATTGATGATGGGGGGGCGATTCGCCGCTTCTTTACTGGCGCGTAGGTCTAGCAGCATATAAAGCCGTTGAGGCGAATGCGTTGCCCGAAGCACATGAGGTCCGTGAAGAATGTCAGCGTGAAACGGCGGAAACAGATTTTTCTCACGCAGCCAGTGGTCGTATTCACGTCGTTTGATGGGGTCACTCAGAATATCGTAGGCTTCTTGGATGCTGAGAAACCCGGCAGAGTCGGGCTGAGTGCCAGTGTCCGGGTGGAGTAAGCGGGCGAGCCGCCGATATTGACGGCGAATGAGCGTTTCGTCGGCTCTGGGGGAAATCCCCAACTGATTGTAGAAATCTTCTCGAAACGTCGCCGCGGCCATGAACCGTTACTCCGCTTGGTCAGGATTGAGTGGAAGGGCATAGACGAAATGATCGAGCGACCCAAAATAGACGTTCCCATAGCCAATGCGCGGCGAACCAGGTATTGGGCCGCCTGTTTGAAACGACCATTGGATACGCCCATGTGTGGTTTCCAGGCAATAGAAATTGCCGTCTACACAGCCTACGTACAGGCGCCCTTCATGAACCCATGGCGATGAAGTGACCTGATGCCCCAATCGGCGCTTCCAGACGAGTTTCCCCCATTCGCCATCGATGCAATAGACATGTGAATCAACCGAACCAATATACACTTTGCTCCCATCGACAAAAGGAGATGAAACCACACGGTCGCCCGTACGATAGCGCCAGATGACCCACCCAGACGAGGCGTCGATACTGTACACCACCCAGTCCATCGAGCCAATCACGATGCGGTCACCAGCGAGTGCCGGGCTGGAAATCACCGGCCCATTGGTACGAACTTTCCAGCGGCTGGCGCCGGTCATCACATCGACACCATGAATTTGTGTATCTTCCGCACCAAAAATCACAATCTGGTCGTAGACCGTGGCGGTCGAGCGAATAGGTGCGCCGACTTCATATTTCCACAAAATGCGCCCACTGGCGGCATCCAGGCAGTAGAACATGCCATCATCGGAGCCGATGTAGATGTTGTCGTATGCCACACAGGGAGAGGCACGGACACGCCCTTGCGTTTCGGCTTTCCATGCCTGACGTCCGGAGAGTGCATCGATGGCGTATACGCATTTGTCTTCCGAGCCGACAATCACCATGTTTTGATAGACTGCAGCACGCCCCGGAATGCCGCCACGGGTTGGAAACTTCCACAAAAATTCGCCAGTTTCGGCATCCAGGCAATACAGATTGTTGTCATAACTCCCAATGTAGATATACCCTTCATGCAAACAAGGCGTCGAACGCACTTCTTCCTCGGTGCGGAAAATCCAGCGTGGCTCAACTGAAAAACTGCGTGTGTGCGCCTGGATGGGGACAGTCGCTGGCCCTTCGTCACTCACCGGGCGTGTGGGGGCAACATCCTGTGTGGGAGAAACTTCCTTGGTAGCATCCAACAAGCGGCGTGTAATTTGCCGCGTGATTCGGCGGGTCGATGAATCTTTCAGCGTACGTGCCGAATGCATCGTCCCACGGCTAAGCGATTTGAGCGCCTGGTGCATTTCTTCGGCCGATTGCCAGCGGTCGAGCGGGTCTTCGGCAACAGCACGCATGATCACATCTTCGAGGTCTTCCGAGACCGTGGGATTATACTCACGGATGGGACGGGTATCGAAACTAAATGGACGATGTTGTTGTGGGTCTGTGTTCGTGAGTAGGTGGTGCAGCGTTGCTCCCAAGGCATAGATATCGACCAGGGGGGTCGCTATGCCCTCGTATTGCTCGGGTGGGGCGTACCCTTCCGTCCCAATCATCGTGTTACGCGTATCATGTTGGAAGTGTTTGGCAATGCCAAAGTCCACCAGCGCCAGCGAGCCATCTGGGCGCAACATGATGTTGCTGGGCTTCAAATCGCGGAAGATGATGGGAGGATTGTAGTTGTGCAGGTATGAAAGAACATCGGTGAGTTGCAATCCCCAATCAATGGCTTGTTCCGCCGTGATGGGGCGCCCTCGTTTTTGCATATATTGCAGCAAGTTTTGCCCAGGAATGTATTCCAGAATGAGGTAGTGATGATCGCCTTCTGTGAAGTAATCATACACTTTGGGAATGGCTGGGTGATTCAAGGATGCGAGAATGTTGGCTTCACGCTCGAACGATTGCACAGCCCGGCGGCGGGCTTCTTCGTCAAGCAGCTGATCGTACATTTCCTTGACGGCGCAGCGGCGAACGACGGCGCGAAAACGTTTGTCACGGGCAGCGTATACGGCCCCCATGCCGCCACGTCCAATAACGTCTTCGATGATATAGCGTTCGCCAAGAATCGTACCAGGTGTAAGAATGACTTGGGGTTTGCGCGACCGTTTCATTCGTGCTCTCGTTTCTCTGGGCATCTTGTTCAACTGCTGACTATAAAGGAAAGTGTCTAAAAGGTCAATCGTCTCTGCGTTGTCAAGGAACGTGGCTATGTGTTTCGCTATTCTGATGCATCTGTTTGGATTTTGCCAAACGCAAGTATACTTCATCAGACGATGATGGTGGATCGAAGGACGCTCATGTTGCCAGAAACTCGCTCACGACAATCACCTTTGGTGTCATACGCCCCCTCTTGGGAACCCACCCCCCCACCGTTGGGGATTTATATCCATATTCCCTTTTGTGCAGCGCGTTGCATCTACTGCGATTTCAACACCTACATAGACCTGGACCATCTCAAAAGTGGGTATGTGGATGCCGCTATACGCGAGATCGAGATGGTGGGAGAAGCACTGCATCGCCCACCGGCCTCTACCATCTTCTTTGGGGGGGGCACACCTACCGCACTTTCCCCTGAGCAGATAGCACGGTTGATCAATGCGTGCCATCGTGCATTCGACCTGGCGCCCATGGTCGAATGCACGGTCGAGGCGAATCCTGGCTCTGTCGATGTGGCATCACTACGGGCATTGCGGGCGGCAGGCGTGAACCGCCTTTCATTTGGCGTGCAAAGCTTCGACGATGCCACGTTGCGTTTTTTGGGGCGTATTCATTCAGCGGCCGACGCACGCCGAGCGGTGGAAGATGCACACCACGCAGGGTTCGACAATATCAACTTGGATTTGATTTACGGGCTTCCGCGCCAATCGCTAGATGCCTGGCAGGCAACGCTGGAATCAGCCCTGGCGCTTGCGCCAACCCACCTGTCGGTGTATGCCTTGATTGTAGAGCCGGGCACACCTTTGCAGCGCTCGATCGAACGGGGGGAGATTCCCCCTCCAGACGATGATGTTGCTGCCGAACAGTATGAATGGACGATGGAGCGGCTGGCGAGCGCCGGCTACACGCACTACGAAATCAGCAATTGGGCGCTGGCGCAACCGGGTGATGGATTGACGCCTCGTCTCGCGTCCCAGCACAATCTCATCTACTGGCGCAATCAGTTTTATGTGGGGATTGGTGCGGGTGCGCACAGTTATGTGCGCGGTGTGCGCTATGCCAATGTGCGCCACCCGCAAACATACATCAATTCTGTCATGCGCGGGCAAATGCCGGATGACCTTCCTGCCCCGGCACTCGACCCCGCCACGCGCGACCCCATCGACGCACTGCTGGCACAGTCCGAACAGATGTTGCTTGGGTTGCGCCTGGTGCGTGAAGGCGTTTCTGCAATGCTTTTCGCACGACGGTTTGGCTGTTCGCTGAAAGCGCGCTTTGGTGCGACGATTGAGGCGTTACAAGCGCGCGGCCTGCTTGTGTGGGACGATGACCGCCTGTGCTTGACACCGCGCGGCTTGCTCCTGGCCAATCAGGTCATGGTTGCGTTTCTGCCCGACTGAGGGGATTCAGGCGTTGAATGTTTCCCCACAAACATGGCAGCGATACGTGGTATCGCCGACGTGGTCGGGCTCGCCGTGCACCCACAATTCGCACACAGGGCACTTGTAGGCAAACACGCGGTAGGGTTTTTCTTCGCGCGCATCGTCGCGGATGGCAGCTCGCAGGGCTTCACGTGAACGGGCGGCAACCACCTCGGCGGATTCTACCCGTCCACTTTCGGCAACGTCGAGCGCCAGCACCATCCCTTCGACGACTTTGTGGCGTTCGGTGATGTTGGTGAACACCACTTCGTCCACGGTGAAGTCGTACTCACGTTCCTCGGGGTCACCAAAGCGCGTGGCAATGAACGAAACCGTATCACCTCCAAAAAATCCACCGTAGTTGAGCACTTCTTTGACGATGTACAGGGTCTGCATTGTGCCTCCTCATCGATGGCTGATTGATGTTCTCAATGTGCGTCTGCACTCGCAGGACTATTCGTTCCGATGTTGCAGCAAATGCACCAGCTGGCGCAACTTTTGGACGGCGGTGGCGCCGTACCGTTCAGCAATCTCGTCGAGCATGTGTCTGGCTTCGGCATAGGCAGCATGCATTTCGGTTTCGGCGGCAGCGCGTGCCCCGGTTCGTTCGAGAATGGCAAGTGCCTGCTCTACCTCAGCGTCGGTGGGGGGCGTTTCGCGTGCGTAGAGCTGTCGTAGCACGTCGGCGTCTGGCGTGGGGGTGGTCAGTGCCAGCAACACGGGCAAGCTCTTCTTGCGTTTGCGAATGTCGTTGCCAACAGGCTTCCCAGTTTTGGTGCTTTCCCCCCAAAGCCCCAGCACATCATCTTGGATCTGGAAGGCGCGTCCCAAGCGTTCGCCAAAGCGTCGGTAACGGGCGCGGTCTTCGTCGGGGAGCCCGGCGACAATAGCCCCCAGTTCAGCCGCGAGCCCCAGGAGCACCCCTGTTTTACCAGTAATCATGGTGCGGTATTCGTCGGGTGTGACGTCGAGCCGCGTTTCGAACGCCATATCTTGATGCTGTCCCCCACACAACGCTACCATGGTTTCGCTGAAACGGTGGGCGGCTTGCACGACCCGCTCGGGGGGGAGGCCAGCCTCGGCGAGCCCGAACAGGGCGCGGTGGGCAATGGCAAAGAGCGCATCGCCCGCGTTGATGGCTTGTGGCACGCCCCACAATACCCACACCGTGGGGCGATGGCGGCGTTCACGGTCGCCGTCTTCGATATCGTCGTGGATGAGCGAAAATTCGTGCACGAGTTCCACAGCCGCCGCAGCAGGCAAGGCGCGTTCGCGTGCAACCCCAATCCCCTCGGCACTCATCAGCACAAGTGCGGCACGAACACGTTTGCCTGTCGGCTGACGAACGGGACGGAATGTCTCATCTGCCCAGCCAAGATGGTAATGCAGCATGCCGAACATGGCTGCGGCGTCCCCTTCGATCGCAGGCACGAAACGCCGCATAGCGGCTTCGATATCGGGGACGTAGGGGGCCACAAGTTCACGGATGGTAGTTGGTGATGTGTTCATCGTGGATCCTCGCTCTGTCGGTTCAACTTGGCGCTTGGAACCCCCGCCCCACCACTTCATGCGCTGGATTCAGAATCAAAAAGGCGTTCGGATCGGCAGTGTAAACGGAGCGTTTGAGTTCGCGCACCTGTTCAGGATGGACGGCAACCAGCAAAATGGCGCGCTCTTTGCCTGTGTACATGCCTGTCCCCCGCAGGGCAGTGACGCCACGCCCCAGGCGATTGAGGATGAGCTGCGCCACCTCTTCGCCTTTGTCGGTGATGATGTAGGCAATCTGGTCGTGGGGCTGAAAGAGGGCTGGCGCCCCATCTTCGATGAGATTGGTGGCCAGTTCGCCTAGGCGGTGCGCCAGGCGGGCTGGGAGTGGCAAGTCCGAGGGTTGTAGCACTTCGCCAGACGCTTGCGTCAGCCCTGTGGTGAGCCAACCAATCGCAAAAATAGTAGCGTTGAAGAGGATGCCCGCCGCCAGAATGACTTCACCTGGTATAGGGCCAACAGCCGCGCGGCGCAGAAACGCATCCCACGATTGGAGTGGGAACGGGTGCAGGTAGATTTTGATGCACCAGGTGAATGCCAGCACGATATAGATGTACTGGTAGTTGCGGCGAAATCGTCGCCCGATCGCTTCCCAAATGCTGATGGTGAAATGGGGGGTCAGCAGCGATTCGGCGAGCAGTGTTGCCCATTTGGGGCGTGGTTCGAATGGGGGAACGAGCATGGCGGCGAAAAGGTCGGTTTCCAGCAGGCGCAGGCGGTACGACCAGAGTTCATAGTAGCGATAGCGGCGGGCTTCGATGATGAGAAAGAGCGTGATGAGCAGTGTGTTGATGGGAATGAGAATGTGTATGTTGTTGGGAGCGCTGAACGCAAACGAGAGCGTTGCGCCAGTGGTGACAACCGCCCAGTTGGTTGTGCTATCGAGGCGCTGACGCCAGACATTGGCACGTGACATTTCGCCACGGTAGAAGTGTACCATGGCGGTGGCAAACTCGCTTGGGCGCAGATGATAGCCCCGATAATGCCAGACGTCCGCCTGCTCGGTTGTTGTGGGTACGGCGTCCGATTCTGATTCTGGTGTTTGTGCTGGCTCAGGTGTGTGTTCGCTCATCGGGATGAAACGGCCTGTTTTGCTTTCAACTCACCAGGCAGACCAACCCTTTGAGATAGGCACTTTCTGGAAACGTGAGTGCCACGGGGTGGTCGGATGCTTGTGTCATACGGGCGACAATGTGCGTCTCGCGTTTCGCATCGAGGGCCGCGCTGAAAACGATTTGTTGGAACAATTCAGCCGAGACCAGCCCCGAACATGAGAATGTCATCAGGATACCACCTGGTGCGAGTAAGAGCAACGCCAGGCGGTTGATGTCCTTGTAGCCACGGGCGGCGGATTCGATTTGCTGGCGCGTGTAGGCGAATTTGGGCGGGTCGAGCACGATGAGATCGAATTGCTCGCCACGATCGCGAAATGCTCGCAAGATTTCGAAGACGTTGCCTTCGATGAAGGTGTTGTCGGCGTTGTCGAAGCCGTTGAGCGCGATGTTTTCACGTGCCAGCGTCAAGGCCCCGGCGCTGCTATCCACGCTGATGGTGGCGGTCGCACCCCCCGCCAGTGCTGCCACGGTAAACCCACCTGTGTAGGAGAAGCAGTTGAGCACGCGCCGGCCAGCTGCCAATCGTTGTGCCAGGGCGCGATTGTCGCGCTGGTCGAGGTAGAAGCCCGTTTTATGCCCGTGAGCGATGTCTACCCAGAACGCCAACCCATGCTCGCTGATGCGAAGCGGTGTGGGGGGCGTTTCCCCCCACAGGGTGCCCGCCGTGGGGAGCAGCCCTTCCAGGCGGCGCACGTCTTCATCACTACGTTCATAGATGCCGCGCGGCGTGGCTAGTTCGGCCAGAGCGTCTACGATGGTGGCTTTGTGGCGCTCGATGCCCAACGTGAGGCTTTGCAGCACAAAAAAATCCCCATAGCGGTCTACAATCAGCCCTGGAAGCCCGTCCGATTCGGCATTCACCAGGCGGTAGGCAGTCGTCTCGTTGGGAATGAGGG
The DNA here is from genome assembly GCA_015487975.1 of Ardenticatena sp. Taxonomy (GTDB): domain Bacteria; phylum Chloroflexota; class Anaerolineae; order Ardenticatenales; family Ardenticatenaceae; genus Ardenticatena. The sequence goes on along the minus strand of WFOS01000032.1, from coordinate 6,195 downwards.
GCGCACGTCGGCGGGCAAAGGCTCGTTCCAGACGGCGACGCCAGAACGTGGCATCTACCTGTTCGTCGGGGTCGAATGTGAGCAAGCGCACGGCAATTTGCGAGGCGGGGTTGTAGTAGCCGCGTGCCAGCCAGCGCCCCCGATGGTCGAGGATGTCCACGATGTCGCCTGCCTCGGCCTCGGCATGGGCAATCGCGCCACTGAACAGCCACGGATGACGGTGTCGAACCGACTTTTCACGTCTTGGTTTGAGTGTGATGGTTCTCTTCATGGTCGGCTGGCTCGCTAATAGGCTCTGTCAGCGCGATTATAGCGCAGTGTGCGCAATGAGCGAGTAGGAGGCAAAGAGAAAAAGCGGGCACACCCGAGGGCGTGCCCGCGCATCCAACACGCGACGCCATTGTCGCGCAGGGATGGCTGTTAGAGCAGGTTCAGCAACCAGTCGGGGGTGAGGCGGATGAGATAGCTATTGAGCACGGTCATGCGGTTGCTCAGGAGGAGTAGGCCCACCGCAATCAGTAGCAGGCCACTTGCCTGTTCGATACGGCGCAGCCAAGCGCCAGGCCGCAACCGTTCGAGGATATGTTTTGCCCCCAGTGCAGAAAGCAAAAAGGGAATGCCCAACCCCGCCGAATAGACAGCCAGCAAGAAGGCCCCTTGCAGGGCGGTACCGCTCGTGTAGGCCAGCCCCAAAATCGCACTCAGGACTGGGCCCACGCATGGTGTCCAGCCAGCCCCAAAGACAATCCCCAGGGTGTAGGATGTCAGGATGTTCGGTTCGCGGGCGACCTGGTCCATGTCGAACCGTTTTTCCATGTAGAGCCACGGAATGCGGATGACACCCAACAGGTGCAACCCCATGAGAATGACCACCAGCCCGCCAATGCGGACAAGCAGGGGAACGCGGTCTTGCAGGGCGAAGCCAATCAGCCCGACAGAGGCCCCTAGTACGGTGAAGATGCTCGCAAAGCCAATGATGAATGCACTGCCGTGGGTGAGCAGTGTGCGACGGTCGACTTCGTTGGGGTTGAGTGAGCCTGTGAGATAACCCAGATAGACGGGGACGAGCGGGAGAACACAGGGAGATAGAAACGAGAGAATACCCGCCACAAAGGCGCTTCCAATGAACAATGGTGAGAGGTCAGTTGCCATCATCGGTATGACTCCTTGGTCTTTGTCTCTGTCAATGGAGACGATGTTTGCATGGTATTGCTTACGTTGTCGTGATGGGCTGCCAGTGCTTTGCGCAGGCGAAACTCGCTAATGCAGCCTTCGAAACGTGGCCCGCCTACCAGTTCCACGACGGGAATACGGTCGTCGAAGGCGGCGGTCAGCGCAGGCGAAGCCTCGATGTCACGCTTTTCCCAGGTCAACAGGCCTTCGGCGGCAAGCCGTTCGAGAATGTGTGCGGCTTTGTCGCACAGTGTACAGTCGGTACGAGTATAGAGAATGGCATGCATGGTCAGGCTCCTACTCCCGATGACCAGTTGTTTTCCAGCAGCAGATGGCGCACCTTGCTGCGTAATGTTTCGACAACACGCTCCCACAGGTAGAAGCGGGCTGTGACTGGACCGTTCCGCCGCAAGGTCTGTTCCAGTTCGGGATGTTCTTGCAGGTAGAGCAGGTTCCCCACGATTTCCATGGGGTCGGATGTGTCCAGCATGATGGCGTTGTGCCAGTGTTGGGCGTAATCTTCGCCTGTTGAGCCGGTAAAGGCAACGCCCCCCACGGCCATTGTTTCGAGTCCCACCAGCCCGAAAGGTTCGTGGCCACTGTTCGCCAGCACGGCGTGACTGGCGTGGAAGGCAGCCCGCAGGAGGGTTTCGGGGACGTAGAAGTCCAGTTCGAGCACGTCTGCTTCGTCGGCGCAGAGGCGTATGTGGTACAGGGCTTCCTCGGCCGTGGGGCGATGCAGTGTCAGGCGGACATGGCGCAGGTTGAGCATGTGGGCTTCGTTCCAGATGACACCCCCGTAGGGTTCCAGCCCCCCGCGTGCCAGCAAGAGAGGATGCAACCCCAGGGCTTTGAGCCGCGCAACGGCGTGAATGGCTTGGATCCAGTTTTTGCTTGGGTCGTAGCGGGCAGTTTTGGTCAGCAGCAGGCGTTCTCGGGCGATGTCTTGCAACGATTGGGACAGGTCGGTACGCACAGGGTCGAGGAAGCGTTCGGGGACACCGTTTGGAATGATGAGCGGATTGAGACCGTATTCCCACATGCGCAGTTTCATGTAGCGGCTGACGGCGGTGATGTATGCGGCTTCTTGCAGGCATTGCCAGTTGATTTGCTCGAAGCCGAAGATGTTGTTGGCGTTCCAGAGCATGATGACAGCGTGGCGCAGATTGTTTTCGATGAGCCGCTCATGAAGCACACACATGGTTTCGCTGGTGTGCCATTCTTCGCCCATGATGATGACATGCTTGTGTTGCGCCACAGCGGCTTCGACGACCCGCTCGATGACAAGGTAGGGGGTCACGCTGGTGTACACCGCGTGCTTCTGGTGTTCGCCGGCATACACACCTGTGGGAAACCGCCGACTGACTTCTTGTGCGACGCGCCACAAGGTCAGTGGCAGCGTGGCGTCGCGTTCACGATCAGGCTTGCTGGGGTCGCCTACGAAAAAGAGATGGGTTTCGTAGCCCAGTGTTGCCAGTGTGCGGGCCAGTTCGCTGACGCGAACCCCAAGTCCGCCTGCGAGCGAATAGAGGTCTGGCCCTTCGAACGACAAAAGTACAAACGTCGTATCTTTTGGTTGCAGTTCTACGATATGCATTGATGAACGAGCCTCTTTGCTTCGTCATTCGCTCAGGCAAGGGTGAGCAGCAGACTGTTGACCAGTGCTACATAGCGATCGACAAGTTCGTGTGCGTTGTGTGTCGTGCGCCCCTCGGCGATGATGCGCATGGCGGGCGCGTCGGTGTCGGGCACGATAAGGACCCATTCTTCACCCAGGTCAATGCGCACACCCTCGGGGACTTCGTCACTCGGCTGGTCGCCATACTGCTGGATGAGTTGCCGCATAAGTGCCCCTTTGTGTTCCCACGGGCACGGAACGCGCCCATGGGCGATGTGGTACGTCGGCAATTCGCGCACAATTTCACCCAGGCGACACCCTGCCAGAGCGCTAAGTTCCATAATTTTGGCGATTGCGAACATTCCGTCAACAAACGGTGTGAAGCCAGGGAAAATGAACCCGCCACCCCCATCGCCAATGAGGGCGAATGTGCCTGTTTCGGCTGCCAGCATGAGCGACTGCGGGTCACTCTTGAGCCGTTGTACGTGGCCGCCCATCTTCTCGGCAATCTGTTCGAAGGCGCGTGGTGCGGTGTTGGGAATGCCCACGGTGCATCCCTTCCAGACCATAAAGGCGAGTTTGGTGATGGCGAGAAAGGCGTCCATGTCGTTGAGACGCCCGCGGTTGTCCACGGTGAGGAAGATGCGTTCGCCCCCTACATCGAGCCGTGCCCCAAAGTTGATGCCTAGCGAAGTGGTGATGGCAGCCAGGCGGTTCATGCCTTGTGCAAACTGCTCGCGCGTGCGAAAGAGCTTGCGCTCGTCGATGTCGGCGTTGACGGCGACCACGTCTACGTTGAGTTCGGTGAGCAAGGGAGGGAGCACCCGCGTCGAAACGGCGTTGGCGTAATCGATCACCACCTGCCCGAAGGCGTTGGGCAAGGGCCACAACGTCTGATCCAGGCTGTTGAGAAAATGGTGGGCGTAGCGTGCCTGAACGTCGGTAGCGTAATCGATGCGGCCAATCTCGTCCAGGTACACGCGGCGGATGTCTTCACGGTGAAAAACGGTTTCGACGTTGCGTTCATGGCGATGTCCCAGGTCGAGCCCGTTGGCGTCGAAAAATTTGATGTCCACGACACGGTTGTCGTAGGGCGACAGGCGCACGTGGATGCCGCCATGGGCGTGGCTGGTGCGGGTATAGTAGCGGGCGACGGGGATGGGCTGCGTTTGGATGTCGAGTGCGTGGACGCCAGCCGATGGAAGCCCACTCAGCAATGCGCGTTTGATGACGCGCGGCGTGTTGTGGGCTTCACGGTTGAGCACGACGGATGCCCCGCGCGGCAGGGTTGCGCCAAAGGCACCGCCAAGTTTCGCGGCAAATTCGGGGGTGATGTCTACGTTGACGATGCCAGTGATGCCGTAGCGCCCGAAGAGGGTGCGTCGCCCCCGTGTGCCCCAGATGATGCTGTTGCTGACGACCGCCCCTGCTTCGACTTCTTTGTCGGGCCAGATTTTGACGTTCGGCTGGATGATGGCATCTTCTTCGATGTGGACGTTGTCGCTGATGATAGCGCCCTCGAAGATGATGACGCGCGATTTGATGCTACACTGGCGCAGGATGATGGCGCCGCGAATTTCCGTGCGTTCGCCGATGTAGGAATTGCGCCAAATGATCGAGCGCTCGATCGTGCTACGGGCATCCACAACGGTACCATCCCGAATGACGCAGGGCCCTTCTACGACGACGCCCCCTTTGAGTTTGACCCCCTCGCCGAGGTACACAGGCCCAATCAGGCGTGCGTCGGGCGCGATTTCGACTTCTCCCCCCGCATACACGTTGTCGCCAAGGCAAATCCCCAGCGGTTCGACGTTCACGCGCCCTTCCAGCACGTCTTGCGTAGCACGCACATAGGCTTGCGGATTACCAATGTCGGTCCAGTAACCCTTGGCAACGTAGCCGTAGGGAGGGGTGCCCCGTTCGATGAGCAGGGGAAAGAGGTCATGGCTGAAATCGAAGACGCTGCCTTTTTCGATGAGATTGATCACCTCGGGGTCGAGAACGTAGATGCCCGTGTTGACCGTATCGCTGACCACGTCTGCCCAGCCTGGTTTTTCGATGAAGCGCGTGATACGGTCTTCTTCGTCCGTGATGACGATGCCGTATTCCAACGGGTTGTTGACGCGCGTGAGGGTTACTGTGGCCAGCCCCCCTTTGCGTTTGTGAAACGCAACGATGGCGCTCAGGTCGAAGTCGGTCAGGGCGTCGCCGCTCAGGACCAGGAACGGTTCATCGGGATTGAGCAGTTCGGCAGCCTGACGGACGCTGCCGGCGGTGCCAAGGGGGATGTCTTCCACGGAGTAGCGAATGTTCAAGCCGAATTCGCTGCCGTCACCGTAGTAATCTTGAATGTAGTGTGCCATATACTGCACGGTCAGTACGAGGTCGGTGATGCCATGACGCTTGCAGAGATCGAAGATGTGTCCCAGCATGGGTTTGTTGACGAGGGGAACCATGGGTTTGGGGCGGTTGATGGTGAGTGGGCGCAGGCGTGAGCCTTCTCCACCAGCCATGATGACGGCTTGCATGGGGAATGTCCTCCAAGGATTGCTCGTTTTGCGCTTCTTGCTTTCATTGTAGTCTTGCCTGGCAAAAGGCGACAAATATTGTGAAAGGATTGGGAGGGTGGTATATGGTTTTCATTGTGAGCCTGTTGGCTGTGGCGTTGCTCGTCTGGTTGTCGTTGCCACCACGCGATGACGCCCGTTGGGCGCTGTTTGCCGCGATGGGGGTTGCGGCTCTCTGGCTTGTGTCGATTGGCTGGTGGTACGGCATTCCGGCGCAAGACCGCGCGATGCGTTGGCTCTGGCTGGTGGTGTTGTCGTTGGTGGGGGCGCCTCTGGTGCATCTGTTCGTGTGGAGTGCCGTGCGACTGGTGTGGCGGCGGGTGCGGAAGCCATGAGCAGGCGGTGGCTGGCTTTTCTGCGCCTGATGCGGGCACATAGTGCCTTCGGTGCAGCTTTGTTGGTGCCGTTTGGGGCGGCGCTGGCGGGGGAACGCGCGTGGGACGCTCGTTGGGTCTTGCCTGCGGTGTTGGCGTTTGTGCTGGCGGCATGGGGGAATGTGGACAACGATATTCACGATGTCGCCATCGACCGTGTCAACCGTCCTCGGCGGCCATTGCCGTCGGGGGCATCGACGATGCGAGGAGCAAGGCGATTGGCGGCGATGTTGACAGGTGTAGCGTTGGCCGTGGGCTGGTGGCTTGGGTGGGTGGCGTTGGTGGGAAGTGTGGCGGCGCTGATGCTCACAGCGGCGTACACACGTCTGCTGAAAGGGTATGGGCTGGTGGGACCTGCCCTGGTGGGTATGTTGACGATGTGGCCACTGGCGTTTGGGGGGATGCTGGCAGGCAATCTGTTGGGGGTGCTGCCCGCAGGTGTGATAGTGGCTGCGCTCTTTGG